>NZ_AXCA01000158.1:0-122576 GCF_000475415.1 Halomonas sp. PBN3
GCGCACTCCGCTTTGGGTCGAAACCGGACATTAAGGAACCAAAACAAAACCGGCGTTTTTCCAGACTGGGGGCTTGGCCCCTGGTCCGAGAAAACGCCGGTGAATCGTAGCGCCTGCTGTGTCACGTCATCATCCTGCATCCCTGCCCCCTGCGCCGGCCCTTTTCGGGCCTTGCTCACCAGCCTTGCCATTGCAGCCTAGCTCAGGGAGCTTTGGGCTGTCACGCCTGTTCTGTCTCTGCTCCAGGGCCGTCAATCAGCACCGGCACAGGGGGGTCCGCGCTGGCTATAGTGGTAGGGATGGACCGCCCTTCGCGCTCGGCCTGCCGCACCGGCAGGCAGAGCATCCGTGCCGGGCGCCAGCAGTGAGCTGGGCAGACCGGCGCATCTGGAGGATCACGATATGAGTGGCATCCTGCGGGGCGGCGTCCTCGCCATCGGGCTTGCGGCGGGCCGCCGCTAGGTTCCGGTGTCGACCCGATAGCCCAACGCCGCGAGCCGGCGTTGCTGCGCCGTGGTCAGCGCCACGCCCGTCTCGTCGCCCTCCTCCGCAGAGCCCGCCAGCACCGCCACGCCGGCCTCCTCATCGGCGTGCAGCAGGCGCTCGCCGCAACGCCGACACTGCCAGGCAGCCAGGTCCCGAGCATTCGGCACCACCGCGAGCTCATCGGCACCCTGGCCGAGCTGGATGGCCTCCTCGGGCCAGAGGCTGACGGGCTCATCCTCGGCATCCCGGGCGTGGCCGAGCGGGGCACCGCACACCAGCAGCGTGACGGCGCCGCAGCCGCAAGCGAGTTGCCCATAGGGTCCATTGCTCATGATTGGCTCCTCGGGAAGGGGGTGGCCACAGTGTGGCATCCGCAGGCGGCCGTGCCGAACCGGGCCCCGGCTTGGCCGGCGCCGCGCATGGCGTATGCTGGTGGCTCCCAAGGATACAAGGAGCCCTGAGCATGATCGACGACAAGGACATGACCCACCTGGAGCGCTGCGTGGCGCTGGCGGAGAAGGGCCTGGCGGCGGGCGACGAGCCGTTCGGTTCGGTGCTGGTGAGCGGCGACGGCGAGGTGCTGGCGGAGGACCACAACCATGTGGCCGGCGGGGATGCCACCCAGCACCCGGAGTTCTTCCTGGCACGCTGGGCGGCGGAGCACCTGACGCCCGAGCAGCGCGCACGGGCCACGGTCTACACCTCGGGCGAGCACTGCCCCATGTGCGCGGCGGCCCACGGCTGGGTGGGCCTGGGGCGGATCGTCTACGCCAGCTCCTCCCAGCAGCTCATCGGCTGGCTCGAGGAGATGGGCGTCGCCCCGGCGCCGGTGGCCCCGCTGCCGATCCGGCAGGTGGTGCCGGACGCGGTGGTCGAGGGGCCGGTGCCGGCCTTCGCCGAGCGGATCCGCGAGCTGCACCGCCGCCTGCACGGCGCCTGAGGCGCGCCGGCCTCAGCCGGTAACGCGCGCCTGCTCGATGAATGCCGCACAGCGCCGCTGGGCTGGCCGCTCGGCCAAGCCCGCCCAGTAGGCCTCGAACTCGGGGCGACGTGGCAGGGTGCCGAACTGCATGCCCCAGCCGATGTGCGAACCCACGTAGACGTCCGCCGCGCTGAAGGCGTCGCCGGCGATGAAGGGCCGGCCCGCCACGGCGCCGGCCAGGGTCTCCACCAGCGTCCAGTAGTCACCGCAGCCCAGGCGCTGCGCCTGCTCCGGCGTGGGCACCACGCCCAGGTCGTTGAGGGCGATGGCGCTCTCCAGCGGCCCGGCGGCGAGGAACAGCCAGCGGTAGTAGTCGCCCCGGGCGGCGGGCGGGGGCGCCATCCCCGCCTCGGGGAAGGCATCGGCCAGGTAGGCGCAGATCGCCGCGGACTCGGTCACCACGGTGTCGCCGTGGCGGATGGCAGGCACCTTGCCCAGCGGGTTGATGGCGAGGTACTCCGGCGACTTCATGGCGGCGCCGTACTCGATCGGCACCGTGCGGTAGTTGACGCCGAGCTCCTCGAGCATCCAGTGCACGATGCCACCCCGCGACAGCGGGTTGGTGTAGAACACCAGCTCCGCGGGCGCCGTCTCGGCCGAGGCACCCTCGGCCTTCCCGGGCGCCCCCGGCTCCGCCAGCGCCGGCGGCGGCAGCGTCACCTCGGGCGGCAGCACATAGCCCTCGCCGGGCGTGTTGACCACCTCGATGCCCACCGCGCGCAGCACGGCGACCTCCTGGTAGAGGGTGCGCAGCGAGACGCCCAGCGCCTCGGCGAGTTCCGGGCCCGGCATGGGCTCGCGGCAATGGCGCAGGAGGCGGATCAGCTCCTGCAGGCGGGTGGTACGGGTCATGCGGGCCTCCCGGCGCCGTGGGCGCGCGTCGAAACGACGTGGATCTGGCGCATCATGCCTGTCCTGCCCCGCCGGCACCAGAGATTCCCCCACAAGAAAGGCGGCGGGGTTGCCCCCGCCGCCTGTCACGGTGATTCACCAAAAACGCTGGCCGTCAGATCTCGAAGCCGAGCCCGAAGTCCTCGGCGCTGATCGCCATCAGCGGCTCGGCGCCGGCCTCGATGGCGGCCTTGTGGGCGCGGGTGCGCGGCACCAGGCGCTGGTAGAAGAAGCGTGCGGTATCGAGCTTGGCGCGGTAGAAGGCAGCCTCCCCGGTGCCTGCGGCCAGTGCCGCCCGGGCCTGCTTGGCGGCGCGGGCGAAGAGGTAGGCCAGGGTCACGTAGCCCGAGTACATCAGGTAGTCGACGCTGGCCGCGCCCACCTCCTCGCGGTCGCTCATGGCCTTCATGCCGATGGCCATGGTCATCTCGCCCCACTCCTGGTTGAGCCTGGCCAGCGGGCGCACGAACTCGGCGAGCTCAGCGTTGCCCTCCTCAGCCTGACAGAACTTGTGGATCTCTTTCGTGAATACCTTGAGGCTCTCGCCCTGGCTCATCAGTACCTTGCGGCCCAGCAGGTCGAGGGCCTGGATGCCCGTGGTGCCCTCGTAGAGCCGGGTGATGCGCGCGTCGCGCACCAGCTGCTCCATGCCCCACTCGCGGATAAAGCCGTGGCCGCCGAAGACCTGCACGCCCTCGTTGGTGGCCTCGAAGCCCGCCTCGGTGAGGAAGGCCTTGACGATGGGGGTCAAGAGGCCCAGCAGGGTCTCGGCGCGCTCGCGCTCGGCGGCATCGGTGCCGTGCTCGACGACATCGATCATCTGGGCGGTGTAGAGGACCAGCATCCGGCCGCCCTCGGCGAAGGCCTTCTGGGTCAGCAACATGCGGCGCACGTCCGGGTGGACGATGATCGGGTCGGCGGCCTTCTCCGGCGCCTTGGGGCCGGAGAGCGCGCGCATCTGCAGGCGGTCCCGGGCATAGGCCAGGGCGTTCTGGAAGCTCGCCTCGGTGAGGCCCAGACCCTGGATGCCGACGCCGATGCGGGCGGCGTTCATCATGGTGAACATGCAGGCCAGGCCCTTGTTGGGGGCGCCGACCAGGAAGCCCTTGGCGGCGTCGAAGTTCATCACGCAGGTGGCGTTGCCGTGGATGCCCATCTTGTGCTCGAGCGACCCGCACACCACGCCGTTGCGCTCGCCCGGCTCGCCCGCTTCATTGGGAAGATATTTCGGCACCACGAACAGCGAGATACCCTTGGAGCCCTCGGGGGCGTCGGGCAGCTTGGCCAGCACCAGGTGGACGATGTTCTCGGCCAGGTCGTGCTCGCCGGCGGAGATGAAGATCTTGGTGCCGGTGATCTCATAGGCCCCGTCGGCGGTGGGTACCGCACGAGTCTTGATCAGGCCGAGGTCGGTGCCGCAGTGGGGCTCGGTCAGGCACATGGTGCCAGTCCAGGTCCCCTCCACCAGCTTGGTCAGGTAGGTGGCCTGCTGCTCCTCGGTGCCATGGTGGCGCAGGGCGTCGGCGGCGCCGTGGGAGAGCCCCGGATACATGCCCCAGGCCAGGTTGGTGGAGCAGATCATCTCGTTTAGCACCATCGCCAGCGAGTGCGGCAACCCCTGGCCGCCGTGGGCGGGGTCCGCGGCCAGGCTCGGCCAGCCGCCCTCCACGAACTGGGCATAGGCCTCCTTGAAGCCCTTCGGCGCCTTCACCTCACCGCCCTCCAGCAGGCAGCCCTCCTGGTCGCCACTCTGGTTCAGCGGCAGCAGCACCTCGCGGGCGAAGCGCGCACCCTCCTCCAGGATGGCGGCGACCACGTCGGGACTCGCCTCCTCGCCGCCGGGCAGGCGGGCGTAGTGGGCCGGGTAGTCCAGCAGCTCGTCCATGACGAAGCGGATATCGCGCAGGGGGGCCTGATAGTCGGGCATCTCGAACTCTCCAATTCCACGCCGGGCCACGAGAAGTGTCGCCAGCAGTCAGTCACGAAAAGTGGCGGCGGCCACTTTCAAACATGTGTTTGAAATTACGCGCGCGAGAATGGGGAGTCAAGCGTTCGTTTGAAGGCTAGAAAAGGAGCAAGGGATCAAGGCGTCAAGGGAGGTCTCCCCTTGCGCCTTGACCCCTTGTGACCGGCCGAAGGCCTTACTGCATGCGAATCCCTCCGTCCAGGCGGATCACCTCGCCGTTGAGCATGGGGTTGGTGATGATCTGCTCGGCCAGGCGGGCGTACTCGTCGGGCCTGCCGAGCCGCTTGGGGAAGGGCACGGCGGCGGCCAGCGCCTGGGCGGCCTCGTCGGGGATCTCGCTCATCATCGGGGTCTCGAAGACCCCGGGGGCGATGGCCATCACCCGCACACCGTGGCGCGAGAGCTCGCGGGCCGCAGGCAGGCTCATGCCCACCACGCCGGCCTTGGAGGCGCTGTAGGCGCACTGCCCCACCTGCCCGTCCATGGCGGCGATGGAGGCGGTGTTGATGATCACCCCGCGCTCGCCGTCCTCGCCCGGGGCGTTCTTCGCCATGGCGGCGGCGGCCAGGCGCATCACGTTGAAGGTGCCCACCAGGTTGATCTGGATGGTGCGGTTATAGGCCTCGAGGTCGGCGGGGTTGCCCTCGCGGTCGACCAGCTTGGCTACGCTGACCACCCCGGCGCAGTGCACCACCCCGGAGAGGCCGCGCTCGCCACCGAGTTCGACAGCCGCGTTGACGGCGGCCTGGATATCCTCGCCGGAGGTGACGTCGCCGCGCACCGCCCGGGCGGCGTCGCCCAGGCGCTCGGCGTGGGCCTCCACGGCCTCGGAGAGGTCACAGAGCACCACCCGGCCGCCGGCGGCGACCAGCCGCTCGGCGGTGGCCGCGCCCAGCCCGGAGGCGGCGCCGGTGATCAGAAAGGTATGGTCTTTGATGTGCATATACCGGGTTCCTGGAAATGAAAGGCAACGATAGAGAGCGCTCGAGGCTATTCCGGCGCCAGGGCGGAGAGGGGGATTACAGCACCCCCTCTTCGCCCTGACCCCGGCGCCTCTCGCTTCAGAGACTTGCGCTTGTCACTACGCGGCGCCCGTCTCGGCCTTGTCCACGGCGTCGGCGCGCAGCTTGAAGCGCTGGATCTTGCCGCTCGGGGTCTTGGGCAGCTCCTCGACGAACTCGATCACCCGCGGGAAGGCGTGGGTGGAGAGGCGCTCGCGCACCTGCTGGCGGATCTCGTCGGCCAGCTCGTCGCTTGCCTCGTAGCCGGCGCGCAGCACCACGTAGGACTTGATGATCTCGCCGCGGATCTCGTCAGGCTGGCCCACGGCGGCGGATTCGGCCACCGCCGGGTGGGTCATCACGCTGTTCTCCACGTCGGTGGGCCCCACGCGGTAGCCGGCGGTGGTGATGATGTCGTCGTCACGGCCGGCGAACTGGAAGGTGCCGTCCTCGTTCTTGATCACCACGTCACCGGTGAGGTAGTAACCCTCGGCGAAGGGGTGTTTCTCCTGCCAGGTGTAGCCGGCGAAGAAGTGCGCCGGGGAGTTCTCGATATCCACCGCCAACACGCCCGGCTGGCCCGGGGGCAGCTCGTTGTACTCGGCGTCGAGGATCGCCAGGCGGTAGCCCGGCATCGGCACGCCCATGGCGCCGACGTGCTTGGGATGGTCCAGGGCGTGGTGGTTGTTGCAGGTCATGCCGGTCTCGGTCTGGCCGTAGTGGTCCATGACCGGGCAACCCAGGGAGCGCTCCACCCAGGTCACCACCTCGGTGTTGAGCGGCTCGCCGGCGGAGCTCGCCGCGCGCAGCTCGAGGGTCTGGTGGGCGTCATCGAACAGGCCGGAGGCCTTCATCAGGCGGTAGGCGGTGGGCGCGGCGGCGAAGTTGGTGATGCGGTGGCGCTTCATGAAGGCCAGCGCCCCTTCCGCGGAGAAGCCCGCCTCGCAGAAGTGGGTGGTCACCCCCAGCAGCAGCGGCCCTGTGATGGCGTAGTAGAGGCCGTAGGCCCAGCCCGGGTCGGCCATGTTCCAGAAGCGGTCGGTGTCGCGCAGGTCGACGGCCAGCTCCATGTAGAGGGCGAAGGCCGGCATGGCGGCCAGCGGCACGGCCACGCCCTTGGGCTTGCCCACGGTGCCGGAGGTGAACATCTGCAGGAAGGGGGCGTCGCGGGAAAGGCGCGGCGGCGCGGCCTCGATGGGCGCATGGGCCAGGGCATCGGCCCAGTCCAGGTCGTCACCATGGTCGGCGCTGGGGCCGCCCACCGCCAGCACCGGCGGGCACTGGGAGAGGCCGTCGAACTTGAAGCGGTTGGCGTGATCGGTGATCACCAGCTTGGTGTCGGCGCGCCCCAGGCGGTAATCCACGGCGTCGGGGCCGAAGGCGGTGAACAGGGGCTGATAGACGGCGCCGATGCGCCAGGTGGCCAGGATCGCCACCAGCAGCTGCGGCGAGCGCGGCAGCATGCAGGCGATGCGGTCGCCCACGCCCAGGCCGCGCTCGGCGAACCAGCCGGCGAGCCGGGCGCTCTCGGCCTCGAGCTCGGCGTAGGTCATCCGGTTGACGTTGCCCTGGGTGTCCTCCTGGACCAGGGCCAGCACCTCGCCGCGGCCCGCGCGCAGGTGGCGACCACAGCAGGACTCGAAGGCGTTGGCCTTGCCGTCCTGGTGGTCGTCCAGGCGGGCGATGACGTCATCGATGGAGAAGCGCTCCAGATAGTCGCGATAGGCGGGCAGGCAGGTTGGCGTGCTCATGGGCGGGTCCTCTCTGGCCAGTTGTGGTTGTTGTAGCGTGGGTGTCGTGGCGTCACTGCGGCAGGTGACTCCCATGGATTGCAGTTGACGTAAGCGTTAACCTAACAAGCGCTTGGTCCAAGCTAGCGAGTCACGTCGCACAGGGCAAGGCCGGAGGGAGGAGAAACGACTAGACGTTGGTCGAGAGGCGCCGGCTCAGGCGGCCGGCGCGGTGCGGGTGATCATGGCGACCAGCTCGTCGGCGAGCTCGTCGGGGCTGCGGGGGCCGTCGGGATCGTACCAGCGCACCGTCCAGTTGAGCGCCCCCATCACGAAGCGCGAGACCAGGAAGCGGTCCCCGTGGATCACCCCTTCGGCCAGGGCCGCGTCGACCACCTCCTCCCACAGCGCCTCGTAGGCGTCGCGCAGGTGGCTGAGGTGGGCGCGTGCCTCGGGGTCCAGGCGGCGCCACTCGTAGAGCGCCACCACGTGGGCGTTGCGGTCGGTGAGCAGGGTCTCCAGGTGGGCACGCGCCATGGCGTGCAACCGGGCCAGCGGGCTGCTGTCACAGCGAGCAAGCGCCTCGCGCGCGATCACCAGGGCGTTCTGGGTGCCCTCCTCGATCACCGCTGCGAGGATCTCCTGCTTGTCGCGGAAGTGGTGGAAGAGGCTGCCGGACTTGATGCCCATCTCCTGGGCCAGCATGCGCACCGTGGTGCGATCGAAGCCCTCCTGGACGAACAGCTGGGCGGCCAGGCGGGTCAGTTCCTTGCGACGCGGGGAGGCATTCATTACATTCATCGGCAGTCACACTAGCGCTTGCTTGGTTGACCCCGAGAAAACCATAGCCCCGCGGACGGGTCAACGCGGTGCGGGGCCCGAGGGCCCAACGACGCTTGCCGCGACCACTGCCACGACCATTCCCAGGACCACTGGCATCACAATCACAACGGAGGCCTCGCCATGAGCCACGCCAACGATATCGTCTTCCTCTCCGCCGCGCGCACCCCCATGGGCGGCATGCTCGGCAGCCTTTCCAGCCTGACCGCCCCCGAGCTCGGCGCGGTGGCCATCCGCGCCGCCATCGAGCGCGCCGGCATCGGTGCCGACAGCATCGACGAGGGCATCATGGGCTGCGTGCTGCCCGCCGGGGTCAAGCAGGGCCCGGCCCGCCAGGCGATGCGCCAGGCCGGCATCCCCGATGCCATCGGTGCCACCACCATCAACAAGCTGTGCGGCTCGGGCATGAAGGCCACCATGCTGGCCCACGACCTGATCCGCGCCGGCAGCGGCGAGGTGATGCTGGCCGGCGGCATGGAGTCCATGTCCAACGCGCCCCATGTGCTGACCAAGGCGCGCGCCGGCTACCGCCTGGGCCATGGCGAGCTCAAGGACCACATGTTCCTGGACGGCCTGGAGGACGCCGAGACCGGCAAGCTGATGGGCGTCTTCGCCCAGGACATCGCCAGCGCCCGGGACTACAGCCGCGAACGCCTGGACGACTTCGCCATCGCCTCGCTCGAGCGCGCCATGGCGGCCACCGAGGCCGGCCAGCTGGACGCCGAGATGGCCCCGGTCACCATCAGCGACCGCAAGGGCGAGCACGTCGTCGACCACGACGAGCAGCCCTTCCAGGCCCGTCTCGACAAGATCCGCTCGCTGCGACCCGCCTTCGCCAAGGAGGGCACCATCACCGCGGCCAACTCCAGCTCCATATCCGATGGCGCTTCGGCGCTGATCCTGGCAAGCGCCTCCGCCGCCGAGCGCCTGGGGGCCAAGCCGCTGGCGCGCATGCTGGGCCACAGCACCCACTCCCAGCATCCCAGCGAGTTCACCATCGCCCCGGTGGGCGCCATCGACAAGCTGCTCAAGAAGCTGGACTGGACGGTGGACGACGTCGACCTGTTCGAGATCAACGAGGCCTTCGCGGTGGTCACCCTGCTGGCCATGGACGGGCTCGATATCCCCCACGAAAAGGTCAACGTCTTCGGGGGCGCCTGCGCCCAGGGCCATCCCATCGGCTCCACCGGCTCGCGTATCATCGCCACGCTGATCCACGCCCTGCGCACCAAGGGTGGCAAGCGCGGCATCGCCAGCCTGTGCATCGGCGGCGGTGAAGCCACCGCGGTGGCCGTCGAGCTGATCGACTGATGCAGTCCCTGACCCTCGAGACCCCGGCGGGCGGCCTCCATGTCGCCCGCTGGCGGCCCCAGGCGCCAGGGACTCGGTCGCCAAGGACTCAGTCGCCAGGGACTCGGTCGCCAAGGACTCAGTCGCCAAGGACTCGGTCGCCAAGGCCCCAGGCCAGCCCCATCGTGCTGCTGCATGACTCGCTGGGCTGCATCGCCCTGTGGCGCGACTTCCCGGCGTTGCTGGCCGAGGCCAGCGGCCGCGAGGTGATCGCCTACGACCGGCTCGGCTACGGCGAGTCGGCGCCCTACCCCGGCCCCCAGCCGGCCACCTTCGTCGCCGACGAGGCCAGCGGCGGCTTCGCCACGCTGCGCGAGGGGCTCGCGCTCGAACGTTTCGTGCTGCTGGGGCACAGCGTGGGCGGCGGCATGGCGGTCGAGATCGCCGGCCGACATGCCGAGGCCTGCGAGGCGCTGGTGACGGTGGCGGCCCAGGCCACCATCGAGCCGCTAACCCTGGCCGGCATCCGCGAGGCGGAGGCGGCCTTCGCCGAGCCCGGCGCGATGAGGCGGCTCGCGCGCTACCACGGCGACAAGGCCGAGTGGGTGCTGAGAAGCTGGGTCGACAACTGGCACTCCGAGGCCTTCGACGGCTGGACCCTCGACGACGCCCTGACCCGGGTGCGCTGTCCGACCCTGGCGATCCACGGCGAGCATGACGAGTACGGCTCACTGGCACAGCCGCGGCGCATCGCGTCCAGGACCCCGGGGCCAGCCGAGCCGCGGCTGCTGCCCTGTGGCCATGTGCCCCACCGCGAGTGCCCGGAGGTGCTCGCCGACATCGTGGCGGAGTTCCTGGCCGCTTCCGAGGCGTAGCCCAGCAGACTTCAAGCCGTCACCTCTTCGCCACCCCAAGGAAACGTCACTGTCACTGACGGCACTCAGGATGATGCCTGTGTTCCATACCCAAGACGCAGGTGCCATCCCATGCAGACCCTGACACGCTCTCTCTTCCTCGGCGGCATGGCCATCGCCGTCCTGACCGCCGCCGTCTCCCAGGCCGAGGCCCAATTCAAGTTGAGCGAGCGCTTCACCGATGCCGACGGCGACCTGGTGGCCGACATCCCCGCGGACGAGAGCCAGTGGCTCGACCCGGACACCCTGGTATTCGCCTACACCCCGGTAGAGGACCCCGCCGTCTATGCCGAGGTGTGGGACGGTTTCCTCGAGCACATGGAGGCGGTGACCGGCAAGAAGGTGCAATTCTTCCCGGTGCAGTCCAACTCAGCCCAGATCGAGGCCATGCGCGCCGGTCGCCTCCACGTGGCCGGCTTCAATACCGGCTCCAACCCCCTGGCCGTGGCCTGTGCCGGATATCGCCCCTTCACCATGATGGCCGCCGAGGACGGCAGCTTCGGCTACGAGATGGAGATCATCACCCATCCGGACTCCGGCATCGAGGAGGTCGAGGACATCCGCGGTCGTACCCTGACCCACACATCAGAGACCTCCAACTCCGGCTTCAAGGCGCCCACCGCGCTGATGGCCTCGGAGTTCGGCATGGTCTCCGGCGAGGACTACGAGGTGGATTTCTCCGGCAAGCACGACAACTCCGTGCTGGGCGTGGCCAACCAGGACTACCTGGTCGCCACCGTCGCCAACTCGGTCAAGAACCGCATGATCGACCGCGGCGTGATCGAGGCCGACCAGCTCGAGGTGATCTACCAGTCGGACACCTTCCCCACCACCAGCTATGGCACCGCGCATAACCTGGCGCCCGACCTGCAGGAGGCGATCCAGGAGGCCTTCTTCAGCTTCGACTGGGAAGGCAGTGCCCTGGCCGAGGAGTTCGGGCGCAACGGCGAGGAGCAGTTCATCCCCATCACCTTCCAGGAGCACTGGGCGGTGATTCGTCAGATCGACGAAGCCAACGGCGTCGAATACGACTGCAACTGAGCCCCATGCCAGGAAAGGTGCGGGCGCGAGCCGCCCGCGTCTTCGCGTATGTGAGACATCGGGGAGAATCCACACGTGCTGAGCATTCATCGGCTGACCAAGACCTACGCCAGTGGCGACACCGCTCTGCGTGAGGTGACCTTTCGCGTGCCCAGGGGGCAGGTCGTGGGCCTGATCGGTCCTTCCGGGGCCGGCAAGTCCACCCTGATCCGCTGTATCAACCGCCTGGTAGAGCCCTCGGGGGGTGCCATTCACCTCGGCGAGACCGACCTGGTCCGGCTGAGCGGCGGCGAGCTGCGCCGTGCCCGACGGCGCATCGGCATGATCTTCCAGGAGTACGCCCTGGTGGAGCGCCTCACCGTGATGGAGAACGTGCTGTCAGGGCGGCTGGGCTATGTGCCCTTCTGGCGCAGCTTCACGCGGCGTTTCCCGGGCCGGGACATCGAGAACGCCTATCGCCTGCTCGACCGGGTGGGGTTACGCGAGCACGCCGACAAGCGCGCCGACGCCCTCTCGGGGGGCCAGCGACAACGCGTCGGCATCGCCCGGGCGCTGGCCCAGGAGCCGGAGCTGCTGCTGGTGGACGAACCCACGGCGAGCCTCGACCCCAGGACCAGCCGCCAGATCATGCGGCTGATCACCGAGATCTGCGCCGAGCGCCAGCTACCCGCCATCGTCAATATCCACGATGTGCCCCTGGCCCAGCAGTTCGTCGACCGCCTGATCGGCCTGCGCGCCGGCCGCATGGTCGTCGACGACGCCCCGGTGCGCCTCGACGAGGCCATGCTCACTGAGATCTATGGTGCCGAGGAGTGGGCCACCGCGGACCAGGAGGACGACGAGCCTGGTCCCGACGGCGAGGCACAGGGCAGATTGCGGCTGGTAGGGACAGCGAAATGACGCCTAACGCCTCTTACCCCCGCCGCTGGAAGCGCCCGCCGCAGTTGGTCACCAGCCGTCGCTGGCGACTGGGCCTGCCAGTGCTGGTACTGGCCTACCTGATCCTGGCCGTCGGCTCGCTGGAGATCGATGCCGCCCGCATCGCCGAGGGACTGACCCGCGGGGCACGCTTCGTCCAGGGCTTCCTGCAGCCGGACTTCGTGAGCCGCTGGGGCGACATCCGCCAGGGGCTGATCGAGAGTCTGACCATGACCCTGACCGCCACCGTGGTCGGCGTGCTGATCTCGGTCCCCATCGGCATCGGGGCGGCGCGCAACCTGTCACCGCGGCCGGTCTACCTGGTGTGCCGCTCGGTCGTCGCCGTCAGCCGCTCGCTGCAGGAGATCATCATCGCCATCTTCCTGGTGGCGATGTTCGGCTTCGGGCCCTTCGCCGGCTTCCTCACCCTGGCATTCGCCTCCATCGGCTTCATCGCCAAGCTGCTCGCCGACGACATCGAGGAAGCCAGCGCCAGCCAGCTCGAGGCGATCCGCGCCACCGGGGCCAGCTGGGCGCAGCTCATCCACTACGCCGTCCAGCCCCAGGTCATGCCGCGACTGATCGGGCTGTCGCTCTACCGGCTGGACATCAACTTCCGTGAGAGCGCGGTGATCGGCATCGTCGGCGCCGGCGGCATCGGCGCCACCCTCAATACCGCCATCGACCGCTACGAGTACGACAGCGCCGGCGCCATCCTGCTGATCGTCATCGCCATCGTCATGCTCGCGGAGTATGGCTCCGGCTACCTGAGGAAGTTCCTGCAATGAGTGCTCTCGAACCCCGCTCCGGCGAGCCGGCTCACTACTCGCAGGTATGGAGCTTTCGCACCCCGCGCGCCCGCCTGGCGCTGTGGGCCGGCTGGCTGGCCCTGGTGGCGCTGTTCGTCTGGTGCTGGCAGGTGATGAACACCAATACCCTGTGGGTGTTCGTCGCCGACGCACCCGACCAGGCGATGGACATCAGCAGCCGCATGTTCCCGCCCGAGCTGACCTACCTGCCCGAACTGCTCGTGCCGCTATGGGACACCCTCAACATCGCCACCCTGGGCACCCTGGGCGGGGTGATCCTGGCGGTGCCGGTGGCCTTCCTGGCCGCGCGCAACACCACTCCCTCCCCCCTGCTGGTTCGCCCGGTGGCGCTGTTCGTCATCGTCACCTCGCGCTCCATCAACTCGCTGATCTGGGCCCTGCTGCTGGTGGCGATCATCGGCCCCGGCCTGCTCGCCGGTATCGTCGCCATCGCCCTGCGCTCCATCGGCTTCGTCGGCAAGCTGCTGTACGAGGCTATCGAGGAGAGCGACGCCCGCCAGGTCGAGGCGGTGACCGCCACCGGTGCAGCTCGCGCCCAGGTGATCCATTACGCCGTGGTGCCCCAGGTGCTGCCCGCCTTCTGGGGCATCTCGATGTTCCGCTGGGACATCAACATCCGCGAGAGCACCATCCTGGGGCTGGTAGGAGCCGGTGGCATCGGCATGAAACTGCAGTCCTCCATCGACACCCTGGCCTGGTCCCAGGTAGCCACCATCCTGATCGTGATCCTGGCCACGGTGGTGGTCAGCGAGGCCCTCTCCGCCAGGGTGCGCCGGGCGCTGATCTGAAGCCAGCGAGCCAGCCGCAGCCGAGCAGCGCGACATACGAGACACCCACGAGGCCTGGCCGGCCTTCCAGCGCGCCCCGGACCAGCGCAACGCGCCGGGGTCGGGGTGATGGCATTGAGCATATATGACTATCCATATATTATGAGCAGTACAACGGCCTGATAACCCGCCCCCGATGACTGTCTCGATGGAGACACCATGAATGTACTGTTCCTGTGCACTGGAAACTCCTGCCGGTCCATCTACGCCGAGGCACTGTTCAACCACCTGACCGAGACCCGGCATCGCGCCTGGAGCGCCGGCAGCCAACCAGCCAGCGAGGTCAACCCGCTGACGCTGATCTGGCTGGAGAAGGCGGGTATCTCCACCCGCGGACTCGCCAGCAAGTCCTGGGACGAGCTCGAAGTGACGCCGGATGTCGTCATCACCGTCTGCGATGATGCCGCCGGCGAGGCCTGCCCGCTCTTCCTCGGCAAGGCGGTAAAGGCCCACTGGGGCGTGCCGGACCCTTCGAGGGCCGAAGGCAGCGAGACCGAGATCGAGGCCGCCTTCACCGGCACCTTCGGCGCCCTGCGCCGGCGCATCGAGGCCATGCTGTCCCTTCCGCTGGATCGGCTGTCCGACGACGCCCTGCGACAAAACCTGGAGGAGATCCACCAGTACGCCTCTCGGGAAGAGACCCCACATGGAGACACCCCGTGACGACCCATCCCCTCGACGACCTGCCGAATATCGACCGAGAACTGTTCCGGGTGCCCGAAGCGGCCAGCCTGGGCATACCCGTGGACCGCGAGCATGCGCCGCGCATCCTGCTGCTCTACGGCTCGCTCAGGCAGCGCTCCTTCAGCCGCCTGGCGGTGGAGGAAGCCGCCCGGCTGCTGCGAGCCATGGGCGCCGAGACACGCATCTTCGAACCGCGCGGCCTGCCGCTGCCGGACGCCGAAGAGGCGAACCACCCCAAGGTGGCGGAGCTGCGCACGCTGGCCGAGTGGGCCGAAGGCATGGTTTGGTGCTCGCCGGAACGTCACGGCGCCATGACCGGCATCATGAAGGCGCAGATCGACTGGATTCCCCTGGCGCTGGGCGCGGTACGCCCCACCCAGGGCAAGACCCTGGCGGTGATGCAGGTGTGCGGCGGCTCCCAGTCGTTCAACACGGTCAACCAGCTGCGCGTGCTGGGGCGCTGGATGCGCATGGTGACCATCCCCAACCAGTCCTCGGTGCCCAGGGCCTTCATGGAGTTCGACGACAACGACCGCATGAAGCCCTCGCCCTTCTATGACCGCATTGTCGACGTCATGGAGGAGCTGGTGAAATTCACGCTGCTGGTCCGCGGCCGCAGTGAAGCGCTCACCGACCGCTACTCCGAACGCAAGGAGTCGGCCGCCGAGCTCTCCGCCCGGGTCAACCAGCGTGCCATCTGACAGGAGTCACACCATGACCACTCATCAGGAATCACAGTCTCCCAGCACCTCGGAGGGCATGGGGCTCTTCGAGCGCTTCCTCTCGGTATGGGTGGCGCTGGCCATCGTCGCCGGGGTGCTGGTGGGCCAGTTCGCCCCGGCGGTGCCCGAGACGCTGTCGCGCTTCGAAGTCGCCCAGGTGTCGATCCCGGTGGCGGTGCTGATCTGGGCGATGATCTTCCCGATGATGGCGCAGATCGACTTCTCTGCCGTGCTCGGCGTGCGCCGCCAGCCCAGGGGGCTTCTGATCACCACCACCGTGAACTGGCTGGTCAAGCCCTTCACCATGTTCGCCATCGCCTGGTTCTTCCTGACGGTGGTATTCGCCCCCTTGATTCCCGCCGAGCGGGCCAGCCAGTACCTGGCCGGGGCCATCCTGCTGGGCGCGGCCCCCTGCACCGCCATGGTCTTCGTGTGGAGCTACCTGACCCGGGGCGACGCCGCCTACACCCTGGTGCAGGTCGCCCTCAACGACCTGATCATGCTGTTCGCCTTCGCCCCCATCGTGGTCTTCCTGCTCGGCGTCTCCAACATCCCGATACCCTGGGACACCGTGGCGCTGTCGGTCTTGCTGTATATCGTCATCCCACTCACCGCGGGGTATCTGACCCGACGCATCCTGATCGCCCGCCGCGGCAGCGAGTGGTACGACAACGTCTTCATGAAGAGGGTGGGACCTGTCACGCCCATCGGGCTGATCATCACCCTGGTGCTGCTGTTCGCCTTCCAGGGCGAGGTGATCCTCGAGGCGCCGCTGCATATCGTGCTGATCGCCATCCCGCTGATCATTCAGACCTTCCTGATCTTCTTCATCGCCTACGGCTGGGCCAAGGCATGGAAGGTGCCTCACAACGTCGCCGCTCCCGGGGCGATGATCGGCGCCAGCAACTTCTTCGAGCTGGCCGTGGCCGCCGCCATCGCCCTGTTCGGCCTGCAGTCCGGTGCGGCGCTGGCCACGGTGGTGGGCGTACTCGTCGAGGTGCCGCTGATGCTGGCTCTGGTGCGCATCGCCAACAAGACACGGCACCACTTCCCCGAGGCCAGGGGCTGAGCCATGGCCATCGAGGTCAGCGAGCGCGCCCGGGACTGGCTGCGAAAGAAGGGTGGCGTGGCCACGGTGCGACTCTCTCCCCGCCATGGCTGCTGCGGCGGCGGGGCCGATATCGCGGTGGCCGAGGCCAGGGCGCCGGGCGACCCGGCATGCTATACACGCGTCGAGTTCGAGGGACTGGTGCTCTATATCGACCCGACGCTGGTCGACCAGGGCCTGAGGCTGGATGTGGAGGGGTTCCTGGGCCTCCGGCATCTCTTCGTGGACGGCGTCGCGTTGTCGAGATAGCCCTCCCCCGCCGCTTGCGCCGCGGCGCCTTCCCGGTGAGGATCAAGGCATGACTGCAACCCTGCTGCGGCGCTTCCCGCTGCTGACCATCGTGCTGGCCCAGCTGTTCGGTACCTCGCTGTGGTTCTCCGTCAACGGCGTGGGGCTCTCGCTCTCCCGCGACCTGGGCTTCTCCGAGGCGGACCTCGGCCGGCTGACCCTCACCGTGCAGGCGGGCTTCATCGCCGGCACCCTGTTCATCGCCACCACGGGGCTTGCCGACCGTTTCCGCGCCAGCCGCATCTTCGCCGCCGCCTGCCTGGCCGGCGCCCTGGCCAATTCTGGCTTCGTGCTGGTGGCCGACCACTGGCCCCTGGCGATCACCCTGCGCCTGCTGACCGGGCTCTGCCTGGCCGGCATCTACCCGCTGGGCATGAAGCTCGTCATCGGCTGGACGCCCAAGCACACCGGGGCGGCACTGGCCTGGCTGGTCGGCATGCTGACCCTGGGTACCGCCCTGCCCCACCTGCTGCGCGGCGCCAGCCTGGGCCTGCCCTGGGAGTGGCCGCTGCTGGGCGCCTCCTGCCTGGCGCTGGCCGGTGGCGCCCTGATCCTGGCCCTGGGCGATGGCCCGCACCTGCCGCCCTCGAGCGGCAAGGCGCGCCTGCTCGACGGCCTGGCCGCGCTGCGCGAGGCACGTTTCCGTGCCGTGGCCGGGGGATACTTCGGCCACTGCTGGGAACTCTATGCGCTGTGGACGCTGACGCCCTTCCTGGTGGCCCGCGAGGTGACACGCCTCGGCGCCTCACCGGACTGGATCCCGTGGCTGGCGTTCGGCGTCATCGCCCTGGGCTTCCTGGGCTGCGTGGGTGGCGGTGCGCTGAGCCGTCGGCGCGGCAGCCTGTGGGTGGCGCGCCGGGCGCTGGCCGCCTCGGGGCTGATCTGCCTGGCCTACCCGCTGGTGACCTGGCTGCCGCCGACGCTGCTGCTCGCCCTGCTGGCGCTGTGGGGGCTTTCCGTGATCGCCGACTCGCCGCAGTTCTCGGCCCTGGCCGCGGCCAGCGCCCCGCGCGAGCGGATCGGGGCAACCCTGGCGGTGATGAATGCCGTGGGCTTCGCCCTGACCATCCCCGCCATCTCGCTTACCACCACCCTGTGGGAGCTGCAGGGGACCTGGGTGCTGTGGTGGCTGCTGCCGGGACCGGTGCTGGGCCTGTGGGCGATGCGCCGCCTGCCTGACGAGTCGGCTCCCATCGCCAATGCCGAAAGACGAGAAGGCTGATCAACAGAGCGCGGCGCGACGCTCCGGGCGGTTGCCCATGCCCGCCAGGCGGGCCTGGAGTGTGGCGAGGCCGGACGACTGCCCCTCGGCCGCGGCTTCCAGGGCCGCCATGGCCCACTCGGGCAGCGCCGGCGCCAGGCCGTAGTAGACCCACTGGCCCTCGCGGCGGTCGTTGAGCAGCCCGCAGTTGCGCAGCTGGGCGAGATGGCGCGAGACCTTGGGCTGGGAGGCCTCCAGGGCGTGGGTCATCTCGCAGACGCACAGCTCGCCCTCGCGAAGGATCAGCAGGGTCAGCATCAGGCGAGTCTCGTCACTCAGGCACTTGAACAGGCGCAGCGGGTCCAGCGACATCGAGGGTTCCTTATCGAGGTTCTCGGTCATTCTACGCCACGGACCGTGACAAGTTCAGGCCCGGGCGGCCAAGGGAACTGCGAATCACAACACCGCTCAAGGCTTTCCCGGCGACAGGCCTCCGAGGGGGCGCTGTGAACCCTTCCCTGGGCGCTACCGATGCCATCCCTGGCATAGGACCCCCTCTACGGCCTATCCCCGGCGCCTTTCGCTATCGCAACTTGTCTAGTTGCTATCGTACTACCGGGCTTCTCGCGGCAGCGCCAGTGCCATCAGGGCGCTGGCCGCCACCAGCGCCGCCGAGATCCACAGGCAGGCGGAAAGCCCGTACACCTGGTAGACCCAGCCCGAGAGCAGCGTCCCGGCGAGGCGCCCCATGGCGTTGGCCATGTAGTAGAAGCCCACGTCCATGGAGACGCCGTCGGCCCGGGCGTAGTGGACGATCAGGTAGCTGTGCCAGCTGGAGTTGATGGCGAACAGCACGCCGAAGGCCAGCAGGCCCACCACCAGCCAGCCCACCTCGGCCAGGGGCAACAGGGCCAGGAGTGCCGGCAGGCCGGCCAGTGCCAGCGCCCAGAAGGCCGTGACACCTCGCGCCCCGCCCTTGACCAAGCCGGTGAGGCGCGGCGCCTGGGTCTGCACCCCGCCGTAGCCGATCACCCAGAGCGCCAGCAGGCCGCCCACCGTCCAGTGGCTCCAGCCATGCTGGTCATACAGGAACACCGGCAGGGCCACCACGAACCAGACGTCCCGGGAGGCGAACAGGCAGAGCCGGGCGGCCGAGAGCACGTTGATCGCCCTTGAGGCGGAGAACACCTCGGAAAACTTCGGCTTGCACTTCTGGCGACCTAGGTCGGCCTTGAGGCGCACCAGCGACATCGTAAGCACCGCGGCGAGCATCAACGCCATCAGACCTACCGCGCCCTGGAAGCCGACCAGCGTCAGCAGCAGGCCGCCGAGGAAGAAGCCGGCGCCCTTGAGCGCATTCTTGGAGCCGGTAAGGATCGCCACCCAGCGGTAGAGTGAGCTCTGGGCACTGGCGCTCTCCTTCGGCACTAGCACCTTCACCGCGCTCTTGGCGCTCATCTTGTTGAGGTCCTTGGCGATCCCCGAGAGCGCCTGGGCGGCCATCACCCAGGGCACGGACAGCGCCGCGGCCGGCACCAGCAGCATGGAAAGCGCCAGGATCTGCAGCGCCAGGCCGGCGTTCATGGTGCGATTCAGACCCAGCCGGGCGCCCAGCCAGCCCCCCACCAGGTTGGTGACCACACCGAAGGCCTCGTAGAAGAGGAACAGCATGGCCACTTCCAAGGGCGAGTAGCCCAGCTGGTGGAAGTGCAGCACCACCAGCATGCGCAGGGCGCCATCGGTAAGGGTGAAGGCCCAGTAGTTGCCGGTGATCAGCAGGTACTGACGCACCTCGAAGGGCAGCGCCTTGAGTCGGCTTGCCAAGCGCTCAGCCATTCCCCACCTGCTCGTTCCCCACCTTGAGCGCCAGCTCGGCGGTGCGGTTGGCGTAGCCCCACTCGTTGTCATACCAGGCGTAGAGCTTGAGCTGGGTGCCATTCACCACCATCGTCGAGAGCGCATCGATGATCGAGCTGCGCGGGTCTGTGCGGTAGTCGATGGAGACCAGGGGGCGCTCTTCATAGCCGAGGATGCCGGCGAGCTCGCCCTCGGCGGCGGCCTTGAGCGCCGCGTTGACCTCCTCCACCGTGACCTCGCGCGCAAGCTCGAAGACCATGTCGGTGAGCGAGGCGTTGGCCAGCGGCACGCGGATGGCATGACCGTTCAGCTTGCCCGTAAGCTCCGGGAAGATGGCGGTGATCGCCTTCGCGGAGCCGGTGGTGGTGGGGATCAGGCTCATGCCGCAGGCGCGTGAACGGCGGAGATCCGGCTTCTGTGGAGAGCTGGGGGCGTCGAGGATGACCTGGGTGTTGGTGATGTCGTGCACGGTGGTCATGGCGCCGTGGCGGATGCCGAAGGTCTCATGGATCACCTTGACCACCGGCGCCAGGCAGTTGGTAGTGCAGCTCGCCGCGGTGACGATCCGATGAAAGTCGGCGTCGTAGCGATCGTCGTTGACGCCTACCACCACGTTAAGCACGCCCTCCTCCTTCACCGGCGCGCTGACCACCACCCGCTCGACGCCCTGGTCGAGGTAGGCCTGAAGCTTTTCCTTGGTCTTCATCTTGCCGGAGCACTCGATGGCGACCCGGCAGCCGGACCAGTCGCCCTCCTCCAGGCTCTTGCAGACGCTGAAGGCGATACGACGACCGTCGATGACGATGGCGTCAGCCTCGGCGGCGATGCCCTGCCCCGGGCTCCAGTGGCCGTGTACCGAGTCGAACTCCAGCAGGTGGGCGAAGGTAGCGGCATCGCCACCCGGGTCGTTGATGCGTACCAGTTCCACCTCGCCGGCCTCGACGCGAGGCCAGAGGCTGCGCACTACCAGGCGGCCGATGCGTCCGAAGCCGTTGATACCGATGGACAGGGCCATGGTCGTCTCCCATCACGTTTTAATATCTGGAATTCCATATATAAACGGACCCGATGTCAATCCGATGACAGCCGACCACTGCTCGACCGGCCCAGACGACGACGGGGAGGCCGAAGCCTCCCCGTCGTCTTGCCCACTGGCGACAGCGGATCAGCCGTAACGCCCGGTGATGTAGTCCTCGGCCTTCTTGGTGGCCGGGTTGGAAAACATCGTCTTGGTATCGTTGTACTCGACGATCTCGCCCAGGTGGAAGAAGGCGGTGTAGTCCGCCACCCGCGCCGCCTGCTGCATGTTGTGGGTCACCGTGATGATGGTGAACTGCTCCTTCAAGCGGTCCATCAGGTCCTCGATGGTAGCGGTGGAGATCGGGTCCAGCGCCGAGGTGGGCTCGTCCATCAGGATCACGTCGGGCTGCACGGCGATGGCCCGGGCGATGCACAGGCGCTGCTGCTGGCCGCCGGAGAGCGAGGTGCCGGGCTGGTGCAGCTTGTCCTTGACCTCCTCCCACAGGCCGGCATCGCGCAGGGCCTTCTCCACCAGCTCGTCCTGTTCCGGCTTGCGGCTCACCAGGTCGTGCATGCGCGGCGCATAGGCGATGTTCTCGTAGATCGACTTGGGGAAGGGGTTGGGCTTCTGGAACACCATCCCCACGCGGCGGCGCAACGCCACCTCGTCCATCTTCACCTGGTTGACGTCATGGCCGTCCATCTCCACCAGCCCCTCGATGCGCACGCTCGGGATCAGGTCGTTCATGCGGTTGAGGCAGCGCAGGAAGGTCGACTTGCCGCAGCCGGAGGGGCCGATCAGCGCAGTGACGTTCTTCTGGAAGAGGTCGATGTTGAGCCCCTTGAGCGCCTGGCTCTCGCCGTACCAGAGGTTGAGGTCGCGCACGCGGATGCTCAGCTCGTGGCAGGCATCGGCGTTGCGGGTGTGGGGCTGGCCCACCGCTGGCGTCGGCTGCGAGGTGTGACGGGGAGCGGCTTGGATATTCATGTCGGTGTTCTCCATGGCGCGCCGGCTTACCAGCGACGCTCGAATTTCTTGCGCAGGATGACGGCGGTGGCGTTGAGGAAGATCAGGATCGCCAGCAGCACCAGGATGCCGCCCGCGGTCTTCTCGACGAACGCCTTCTCGGGCTCTCCTGCCCAGGTGAAGACCTGCGCCGGCAGCACGGTGGCGGCCTCGGTGAAGGAGGCCGAGACGTCGGGGATGAAGGCCACCATGCCGACGATGATCAGCGGTGCGGTCTCGCCCATGGCCTGGGCCAGGCCGATGATGGAGCCGGTCATGATGCCGGGCATGGCCAGCGGCAGCACGTGGTCGCGCACCACCTGCCAGCGCGAGCAGCCCACCCCGAAGGCGGCGTGGCGGATGGAATCCGGCACGCTGCGCAGCGCGGTGCGGGTGGCGATGATGATCACCGGCAGGGTCATCAGCGCCAGGGTCATGCCACCGACCAGCGGCGAGGAGCGCGGCACCCCGAAGAAGTTGATGAATATCGCCAGCCCCAGCAGGCCGAACAGGATCGAGGGGATCGCCGCCAGGTTGTTGATGTTGATCTCGATCAGCTGGGTGAAGCGGTTGTCCGGGGCGAACTCCTCCAGGTAGACCGCCGTCATCACCCCGATGGGGAAGGCGATGGCCAGCGTCACCAGCATGGTCATCACCGTGCCCACCGCGGCGGAGAGGATCCCCGAGGCCTCGGCCATCTTGGAGTCACCGGTGGTGAAGAAGGTGGTGTTGAACTTCAGCGCCACGCGCCCCTCGGCGGCCAGCTCGTCGACCAGCGCCTGCTGGGCCTCGTTCAGCTTGTGGCGATGCCCCTTGAGGTACTGGTCGACCTCGCTGTCGGCCAGCACCCAGCGGGTCTCGGTGGTGCCTAGCAGCTCGGGGTTCTCGCGCATCTGCACCGGGATCATGCGCTCGAAGGTACGGCTGACCAGGCGCGACACATCGCGGTCCAGGGCGGCACGACCCATGCGTTGGGCGTCCTCGTTGTAGTCGATCTCCACCTGGATCTGCGCCTGTTGGAAGGCCGGCAGGCCCTTGCCCAGCATGTCGGAGAAGAACCACAGGAGGAACAGGCCGGCCAGCCCCAGGGCGCCCATGGAGATCCACTTCAGCCGCGCCGAGCGGCGGTGGCGCTTCTTCAGCTGGGCGCTGATCTCGTCGAAGGTTTGACTCATCTCGGCGATTCCTCGGCGTTACAGGTTATTGACGCGATACTTCTCGCGGAAGCGACGGATCATCAGCACCGAGACCAGGTTCAGGCTCAGGGTGACGGCGAACAGCACCAGCCCCAGGGCGAAGGCGGAGAGGGTCTCGGCGCTCTCGAACTCCAGGTCGCCGGTCAGCGCGGCGACGATACGCACCGTCACCGTGGTCATGTCCTCGAGCGGGTTGGCGGTGAGGTTGGGGCGCATGCCCGCCGCCATCACCACGATCATGGTCTCGCCCAGGGCGCGGGAGACCGCCAGCAGCGAGGCGGAGATGATCCCCGGCAGTGCCGCGGGCAGGACCACGTCGCGGATGGTCTCGCCCTTGGTCATGCCCAGCGCCAGGGAGCCCTGGCGCATGCTGTCCGGCACCGAGTTGATGACGTCGTCGGAGAGCGAGGAGATGAAGGGGATGATCATGATGCCCATCACCACCCCCGGCGCCACGGCGTTGTTGAAGGCGGCGTCCAGGCCGAAGGCGTTGGCGATGGCAACGATGATCGGCGCCACGGTGATGGCGGCGAAGAAGCCATAGACCACGGTGGGGATGCCGGCCAGCACCTCGAGGGTCGGCTTGGCCAGGGTGCGCACTCTGGCGGGCGCGAACTCGGCCATGTAGATGGCCGCCAGCAGGCCGATGGGGATGGCCACCAGCATGGCGATGGCGGTGATCATGAAGGTGCCGGCGAACAGCGGCACCGAGCCGAACTGGGCGGCACTGGCGCCCTCCTCGGCGCGGCCGGCGGCGGCCAGGAAGCTGGCGCCGGGGTTCCACACCGTGCCGGTGATGAACTCCCAGAAGCTGTGCATCTGGAAGAAGCGCAACGCCTCGAAAACGATGGAGATCAGGATGCCGAAGGTGGTGAGGATGGAGATCAGGGCCGCGGCCTTGAGTATCCAGCGGATCACCCGTTCGATCGCCTTGCGGGCGTGGAAGTCGGGCCTCACCTGGCGCATGCCCACCAGCAGGCCGATGGCGGCCACCACCAGGCTGCCGGCCAGCAGGTAGAGGGTGGGAATCTCGGCCCCCAGCAGCAGCATCAGGAAGGCGCCTACCGCGCCCACGGTGATCGCCGGCCCGGCGGTGGCCAGGACCGCGAACCAGGCGTACTGGTCCGGCTGTGCGTGCATGGCCGTGCCGCCGGCGCGCACCCGCGCGGCCTTGGCACGGCCCAGGAAGAAGGCTATCAGACCCAGCAGCAGCAACACGCCGCTGAACAGTGAAAGGAGTTGGTCGGTCTGCATAGGGCTCTCTCGATGGCTTTCATCGACAGCCTGGCTGTCGCAACGTGCAGCGGCCGGCAGCCGTGGGCTGCCGGCCGGGTCAGGCGTCCTTGCCCGAAGAGGCTCCCTTACAGGTCGGAGACCTGCAGCTTGGCGCGGTTGGCGACCTTCTCGCGGGTCTGCTCGCGCTCGGCCTCGGGCAGCGGGATCAGGCCCAGGTCACCCAGGTAACCGCCCTCGCCGATCATGGTCTCGGAGACGAACATGTCGACGTAGTCATACAGCGGCGGCACCTCCTCCGCGTGCTGGTTCTTGACGTAGAACCACAGCGAGCGGGCGATCGGGTAGTCGCCGGAACTGATCGCCTCGGGCTCGGCCTCGACGCCGTCGATGGCGGCGGCGATCAGGGCGTTGGGGTTCTCGACCAGGAAGGAGTAGCCGAAGATGCCGAAGGCCTCGGTGTCCTCGGTGAGGCGCTGGACGATCAGGTTGTCGTTCTCGCCGGCGTCGATGTAGGCGCCGTCGGCACGGATCTCGGTGTAGGCCTCACCGCCGTAGGCGTCCATCTCCTCGGAGGCGGCTTCCATCACCAGCTCCTCGAAGGCATCGCGGGTGCCGGAGGTGCTGGGCGGGCCATAGACGGAGATCTCGCGGTCCGGCAGGGCGGCGTCGATGTCGCTCCACTTCTGATAGGGGTTGTCCACCAGCTCGCCATCCACCGGCACCTTGGCGGCCACGGCCAGGAACAGCTGCTCGAGGGTCAGGTCGACGCCCTCGTTGGTGCTGGACTGGGCGAAGACGATACCGTCGGAACCGATCTTGACCTCGGTGACGTCGGTCACGCCGTTCTCGATGCAGCGCTCGACCTCGGAGGCCTTGATGCGACGCGAGGCGTTGGTGATATCCGGAGTGCCCTCACCCACGCCGTTGCAGAACAGGCGGATGCCGCCGCCGGAGCCGGTGGACTCGATCACCGGGGTCGGGTACTCGGTCACCGCGCCGAACTCCTCGGTCACGTAGCTGGCGAACGGGTAGACGGTGCTGGAACCGACGATGCGGATCTGGTCGCGGGCGTGGGCCACGGTGGCCACGCCCATGACGGCGGCGGCGATGGCCGTGGTCTTGAAAACGCGGCTCTTGAGGATGCGATTCATGGAGCGATCTCCTGATGGGGACAGTGTGCAACCTTCACGGGTGACACCTTGCCCCAACCAGATGACAGCTTTATGACATTGCGGTCAGGGTGGCTGGAGGCAGGTCGACCCCGCGGCAGGGCATACCCTGCCGCAGGGAGATGACAGCACCATGACATCGACCATCGCGGTCACGGGGAGGACAGGGCGCAAGGACCGGCCGGGTCACACTAGCAGCCCCAGCGCATTGCCGGGCACTCGCCCCGCCAGGGCCATGCCGATCTCGGCGAGGTTCACCTCGTGCCGATAGTGGCCAAGCGTGGTCAGCGCCACCGTGAAGCCGAACACTACCAGCACCACCGGCACCAGCCGCGGCTCCAGCATCAGCAGCAGCGGCGCCCCGACCACCGCCAGGCCGAAGCCGGTGGCGCGCTGCACGAAGGCCCCCAGCGCCAGCACCAGGGCACAGCCCAGCCAGGTGGCGCCGCTCATGTCGAGGCCGCCGGGCAGTACCGCCTCAACCATGGGCCGGCTGGCGCTCCTGCCCCACCAGCACGCGGATACCGAGGTTGGCGGCAAGCGAGGCGCCGAGCATGGTACCCACCATGGGCCAGGCACTGTCGACCTCGAAGGCGCCCACCAGCACCCCCGCCAGGGCGCCACTGGAGAACTGCAGGCTGCCCTGCAGGGCGGCGGCGGTGGCGCTCATGTGCGGGAAGCGGTCGAGCAGCGAGGTGATGGCGTTGGGCGCCACCAGGCCGATGGTGCCGGCGAACAGCATGATCAGCGGCACCATGGTGGCCAGCGACTCCAGGCCGCTGGCCACCATCAGGACCAGCCCCAGCGCCGCCGCGAACTGGATGCCGAGCCCCAGGCGCAGGTTCTGCAGCGGCGTGCGCCAGCGCAGCAAGCGGATGTTGAGCCGGTTGGAGGCCACCATGGCCAGCACGTTGACCCCGAACACCAGAGGGTAGAGCGAGGGGGTCAGCGCATAGTGCTCGAGATAGAGGAAGGGCGAGGCGGTGACGAAGGCGAAGAGCCCGGCGAAGGACATCGAGGCGGCGGCGATGAAGCCCATGGCGCTGCGGTCGCATAGCACCGAGGCGTAGTTGCCGAGCACCTGGCGCGGGGTGCTGGCGAAGCGTCCCGGAGCGCGGGTCTCGGGAAGCCGCGTGCCTAAAAGCCACATCAGGAAGCCGGCATAGGCGGCCAGGAACACGAAGATCAGCCACCAGTCGGCCAGGTAGAGCAGCCCGCTGCCCACCACCGGTGCCACCAGCGGCGCCATCAGCATGATGATCGCCATGGTCGACATCACCTTGGCCGCCTCGCGGCCGTGGAAGCAGTCACGCACGATGGCCGCCGAGTTGACCACGGTGGCCCCGCCCCCCAGGGCCTGGACGAAGCGCCACGCCAGCAGCTCGCCGAGCGAGCCCACCGTGGTGATCACCAGGCTGGCCAGCAGGAACACCACCAGGCCGCCGAGCAGCACCGGCTTGCGCCCCACCCGGTCGGAGACCGGCCCGAACACCAGCTGGCCCAGGGCGAACCCGGCCAGGAAGGTGGAGAGCGAGAGCTCCGTATGGTGAATGCTGGCCCCCACCTCTTCCGCCAGGGCGGCCATGGCCGGCAGGTAGGCGTCGATGGCAAAGGGGGCAAGCGCGGTGTTGGCCGCGACCAGCAGCGCCAGGCGGCGGGCGTTGAGCGTCAAGGCGACTCCTCGGGGTGACGGCGGAAGTTGAATAGACCGCTAATGATAACCGATCCCCGCGGCCCCTGCCGGCCTGTTCGCCCCCGAGGTGGCTTGCTAGAGTGGAAGGCCGATTCAAGGAGGAGCCCCATGGCCGACGACCTGCTTTCCCAACTCAAGGCGATGACCACGGTGGTCGCCGACACCGGCGACATCGAGGCCATCCGCCGCTTCCAGCCCACCGATGCCACCACCAACCCCTCGCTGATCCTGCAGGCGGCCCAGCAGGAGGGGCGGCGCGCCCGCCTGGCCGAGATCGCCGGCCAGGCCACCGATCTCGACGACGCCCTGGACGCCGTGGCGGTGGAGATCGGCAGCGAGATCAGCGCCCTGGTGCCGGGCTACGTCTCCACCGAGGTGAGCGCCCGGCTCTCCTTCGACACCGAGGCGACCCTGGCCCGCGCGCGTTCGCTGATCGAGCGCTACGCCCGCCATGGGGTCGGCCCCGAGCGGATCCTGATCAAGGTCGCCGCCACCTGGGAGGGCATCCGCGCCGCGCGCCAGCTCGAGCGCGAGGGGATCCACACCAACCTGACGCTGCTGTTCAGCTTCGCCCAGGCCCAGGCCTGTGCCGATGCCGGCGTCACCCTGATCTCCCCCTTCGTGGGGCGCATCCTCGACTGGCACAAGGCGCAGCAGCCGGAGGCCGACTTCAGCGGCGACAACGACCCCGGCGTGCAGTCGGTGAGGCGCATCTACGAGCACTACAAGGGCCACGGCTACCAGACCATCGTGATGGGGGCGAGCTTCCGCAACAGCGGCGAGATCAAGGCGCTGGCCGGCTGCGACCGCCTGACCATCTCGCCGGCGCTGCTCGAGGAGCTGGCCGGGAGCCAGGGAACCCTGGAACGGCGCCTCACCCCTCAGGATGCCGAGACCCGCGCCCCGGAGCCGCTGGACGAGGCGGAGTTCCGCTGGGCCCTCAACGAGGATGCCATGGCCACCGAGAAGCTGGCCGAGGGGATCCGCAAGTTCATGGCGGACCAGCGCAAGCTGGAGACCCTGCTGGGCGAGCTGCGCCGGGGCTGAAGCGACTCGCCCGGCGAAGATGCCCCACGACGCATCGGGCGCCACCTCTGCGAGGTGGCGCCCGATGCGTCTCTGCAACCGGAAGGTCGGGAGGTGACAAGCCTCAGCGGTGGGAGGTGGCCTCCTGGGCCTCGAGCATCTCGACGAGGGGCTGGAACTCCTCGCGGTTGTGCTCGTTCATGCGCATCAGGATGCGGTGCGCCTCTAGGATGCGCCGCCGGGTCTCCTCGACGTCGCAGGGGATCTCGGGCAGCTCGCACAGCTCGCGGGTCTCGGTGATCGGCGCCTCGACCATGGTGAAGTAACGTGAGAAGCCCATCACGTCGAGCATGCGTCGGATGTCGTCGCTGTCGGCCACGATGGTGGGACGCTCGGCCAGGCGCCCCTGTACCGCCATGGCCACCTTGGCCAGGAAGCCCAGGGCCGTGGAGTCCACGTTGGTGGCGTCGCGCAGGTCGATGATCAGGGTTTCCAGCCCCGGCGTCTGCGCCAACTGTTGGGCCTGGCTGTCCAGGGTGGCGCACAGGGTCAGGCGAACGTCCCCGCACAGCTTGAGGACGAAGACGCCGGCGTCGAACGCCGCCTTGATGCGCCCTTCATGAATCTGCATGGCCAAATCCGCTCAACATCATGATCGTCAGGTCGTCGGGCAAGGCATCCTCGCCCGGCGTGAGGTCCAGGGCCAGGTTGGCCCTCAGGTCCGCCAGCGTCGCGCTGGCCTCGACCTGCCGCTCCAGTTCCCTGAGCCGCGCGTCGAGCGTGTCGCCCGGCAGGCACTCCAGTACTCCATCGGAACACAGCCACAGGCGGAAGTTCTCCGGCAGCGGACGGCCCAGCGTGGGGTAATCGGCGCCCGGAAACAAGCCCACCGGCATGCCCTCGCCGGCCAGGGGGAGCGCCTTGCCGTCGGCCACCAGCAGCGGCATGGGCAGCTGCGCGCCCAGCGAATAGTGCAGATAGCGACGCTCGAGGTCAATGATCCCCACGAACAGGGTCGCATGCTTGCCGATGCCGGTGTCCAGCAGCTCGCGGTTGAGGTCCTCGAGCCAGCGCGCCGGCAGCGCCTCGGGGTGCTCGCCATCCCACTCGTGCTGCCAGCGGTTAGCCAGGTACTTGAGCAGCACGGTGACGAAGGCCGAGGAGGCGCCGTGGCCGGAGACATCAGCGAAGTAGAACAGCAGGTGGCGCTCGTCGAGCAGGTGGAAGTCGAGGAAGTCACCGGAGAGGTAGAGGTAGGGGGCGAACCAGTAG
Source organism: Halomonas sp. PBN3 (assembly GCF_000475415.1). Lineage (NCBI taxonomy): Bacteria > Pseudomonadati > Pseudomonadota > Gammaproteobacteria > Oceanospirillales > Halomonadaceae > Halomonas > Halomonas sp. PBN3. The sequence continues at coordinate 29,195 of NZ_AXCA01000158.1, forward strand.
TCGCAGTGGACCCCGCCCAGGGTCTGGGGACGCGGCGGCAGCATCTTGCGCTGGATCTGGCCGCCGGCCTGCTGGTCCAGGCGCAGCATCGCCAGGTGGGTCTCCAGGGTCTCGTTGAGCTCCTCGAGGCGCGCCTGGTCCCTCCGCCGCGCCTCCTCCAGGGCCCGCAGTCGGATCACCTTGCGGATCATGCGGCGCAGCAGCTGGCCGTGGCGACAGGGCTCGACGATGTAGTCCACCAGCCCCGCATCCACCGCCGAGAGCAGATCCGGGGCGTCGCGGCTATCGCTGACCACCAGGGTGGGCAGGCGCTCGCACAGCGCCGGCCACTCGTCGGCCGGCACTGCCCGCACATGGGCCACCACCAGGTCGACCGCGTCGGGCAGTTCATCGGCATGGCCCACCGCCACCACCGCCAGGCCGTCCCGAGCGATGGTCTGGGCCAGGGCGTCCCGCGCCGGGCCCGGGGCGTCGATCACGCCGATCAGCTGCTTGGAGCGCTCCATGTCTCGGCCTCAGTCGGCGAAGGCGTCGTCGAAGTCGGCGTCGTCGAACCCGAAGTCGTCGCTGGCGAAGGGGTCCTCCCCCAGCTCGCCGTCGCTGACCTCGAAGCGCCGGCGCTGCAGGTAGGCGTCGCGGATGAAGGCGTAGCGGTCGCCCTGGATCAGCGCCTCCTGGTCGAGCAACCCCGCCCGGGTGTCGATGATGCGCAGCGCGGTAAGGCCGAGGCGCGTCTCGTCATCCTCGATGTAGGTGGTCGGGTAGCTGTACATGTCGGCGGGCAGGCCACCGGTGTCGCGCAGGGTGCTCGGCCCCAGCAGCGGCAGCACCAGGTAGCGCGACTCCTCCCAGCCCCAGGCACCCAGGGTCTGGCCGAAGTCCTCCTCCTGGCCGGTGATCTCCATGCGGCTGGCCACGTCCCACAGGCCGCCGATGCCCACCGTGGTGTTGATCAAAAAGCGCGACATGGCGATGCTGGCGTTGCGACCCTTGCCCTGCAGCAGGCTGTTGAGGACGGTACGCGGCTCGCCGAGGTTGGAGAAGAAATTGCCCACCCCGGTCTCCACCGGGTCCGGGGTGACGAAGCGGTAGCCTCGCGCCACCGGCTTCAGGGCGTAGCGGTCGATCACCTCGTTGAAGGCGAACACCTTGCGGTTGAAGCCCTCCCAGGGGTCCTCGGGGCGCGGCTCCTGCTGCACGCCCCCGCCGCTGGCGCAGCCGGCCAGCAGCGCGGCGGCCGCGATTCCCAGCAGGGCGCGCCCGCCGCGCCGTCCCTGTGCCTTGTGGTCGCTCATCGTGGTCTCCCTGCGAATGTTCGGATCGATCATGCCGTCATTGGGCGCGGCGTACCACCACGCTGCCCGCGCTGTAGCCGGCACCGAAGGAGCAGATCACCCCGGTGTCGCCGGCGGCCAGGTCGTCGTGGTGCAGGTGGAAGGCGATGATCGAGCCCGCCGAGCTGGTGTTGGCGTAGCGGTCGAGGATGATCGGTGCCTGCTCGGGGCTCGGCTCATGGCCCAGCACGCGACGCGCGATCAGGTCGTTCATGTGGCGGTTGGCCTGGTGCAGCCAGAGCCTCGCCAGGTCGTCGCCACAGAGGCCAAGGCTCGCCAGGTGCTCGCCGATCAGCGCCGCCACCAGGGGGCAGACCTCCTTGAACACCCGCCGCCCCTCCTGGACGAAGAGCTTGTCCGCGGCCAGCGGGTCGGCATCGGTGACCCGGTTGAGGAAGCCTGAGTTGTTGCGGATGGCGTTGGAGAAGCGCGTCACCAGCCGGGTGCCGAGGATCGCGAAGCGCGCCTCGGCGGTGGCCAGGTCGTCACGCTCCAGCACGATGGCGGTGCAGGCGTCGCCGAAGATGAAGTGGCTGTCGCGGTCGCGGAAGTTGAGGTGCGCCGAGCAGATCTCGGGGTTCACCACCAGGGCGCGGGTGGCGTTGCCGGCGCGGATGGCGTTGGCCGCGGTCTCGATGGCGAAGGTCGCCGAGCTGCAGGCCACGTTCATGTCGAAGGCATAGCCGCCGGCGCCCAGCGCGGCCTGCAGCTCCACCGCCACCGCCGGGTAGGGGCGCTCCAGGTTGGAGCAGCCGACGATCACCAGGTCGATGTCGGCCCCCGCCACCCCCGCGGCGTCCAGCGCCTGGCGGGCGGCGTCCAGGCCCATCTCGCACTGGATCGAGGGCTCGTCGTTGCCGCGCTCACGCAGCCGTGGGCGCATGCGCTCGGGGTCGAGGATGCCCTCGGCATCCAGCACATGGCGGCTGTGGATGCCGGAGGCCTTGACGATGAACTCGCTGCTGGAGGGCGCCAGGGGCTCGCGCTCCCCGGCCGCGATCGCCTCGGCGTGGCGCGCGTTCTCGGCCTCCACCCAGGCGTTGAAGGACGCCACCAGGGCGTCGTTGTCGATGCTGTGCGCCGGCGTGAAGAGTCCCGTGCCGGTGATCACCACTTGCGTCATGCGTCTCTCCTTGCCGCGGCCTTAGCCGCCGTGGTCGCCTCGGCGACCGCCATGGCCGGGCGTCTATCCGCGCCCGGTGATCTCGGCCCAGCGCTTCTCGAGGCGCTTGGCGGAGACCGGGAAGGCCGTGCCCAGCTGCTGGGCGAAGAGCGATACCCGGAGCTCCTCGATCCACCAGCGGAACTCGTCGAGCTCGGGGGGCACCATGCCGCCGCGCCGCTCGCTCTCCAGTCGCGCCTCGAGCCGCGCCTCGAAGTCCTGGACCTGCTGCATCTGCATCTGGTCGCGGTTGCGCTCCCGGGGCGCCTTCTCCAGCCGGATCAGCGCCGCCTCCATGTAGCGAGGATACGCCTCCAGCCACTCCCCCGCCTCCCTGATGAAACCGGGATGCACCAGGCGGGCCATCTGCGCCTTGAGGTCAGCGTAGACCAGCGCCAGGGCCAGGTTGAGGTTGCCCTTCAGCGCCTTGGTCACGGCCAGGTGTCCCTTGAGGGCCGCCTCGAGGTGCCCCAGCTGGCGCTCCGCCTCCGGGCGCAACGCCTCCCGACACTCGGCCAGGCGCTCCGCCAGGGCCTCGGCGGAGCGCGGCAACGGGTCCACCGCCACTACCCGGGCGAACACCGCACGCACCAGGTCATCGGCGAGCTGGCGCTTGCTGCCCACCTTGGCGAACAGCAGGGCGCAGGTCTCCACCCCCTTGAGGCGCTCGATCTCGCGCACCGTCTGGGGCAGCTCGCGCATGGCCAGAGCCACCACGCCGTCGCGATGGGCCAGGCGCGCCTTGTCGGGATGGTCGAAGAGCTCGACCCGGAAGGCCTCGGCGTGGGGCACCAGCGCCGGGAAGGCCTCGACCCGGATGCCCGCCTGGGTGGTCACCCGGGACTCCGGCAACGCCGCCTCGGGCAGCCCGGCCAGGTCGTCGGCGGCGCTGGCCTCCCGGGCCAGGGCGCGGGCACCCTCCCCCGCGGCCTCCTCGAAGCGCCGCTCGAGCGCCCGAAGGTCGCGCCCCTGGCCCAGGGGGCGCCCCTCGTGGTCCACCACGCGCAGGTTCATGATCAGGTGCGGCTCGAGCTGGTCCAGACGCCAGTCGTCGGGGTGCACTCGCACCCCGGTGCGCCGGCGCAGGAACTCACCCAGCGCCTCGGTGAGGGGAGTATCGTCCGGGGTCATCGCCTCCAGCGCCGCGTCGACCCAGTCAGGGATCGGCACCACCTGGCGGCGGATCGCCTTGGGCAGCGACTTCATCAGGGCGATGCACTTCTCGCGCAAGAGGCCCGGCACCAGCCACTCCAGGCGCGCCACCGGCAGCTGCGGGAGCATCGCCGCGGGCACGGTGAGGGTGACGCCGTCGTCCTCGGCACCCGGCTGGAAGTGGTAGGCGAGCGGGTAGCGCACCCCGTCGAGGAGCAGCTCGTCGGGGTAGTCGGCGCGGGTGACCTCGCTGGCCTCGCGCGCCAGCAGGGCGTCGCGATCGAACTTGAGGATCTCGGGGTCCTCGGCCTCGGCCTTCCTGCGCCACGCCTCGAAGCCCTTGCCGTTGACGATGTCCGCGGGGATCCGCTCGTCGTAGAAGGCGAACAGGGTCTCCTCGTCGACCAGGATGTCGCGGCGCCGGGCGCGGTCCTCGAGGTCCTCGACCTCCTCGATCAGCGCCCGGTTGTGGGCGAAGAATTCGCCGCGGGTCCGGAACTCGCCCTCCACCAGGGCCCGGCGGATGAACAGCTCGCGGGCCTCGCCAGGGGCGATCGCCCCGTAGTTCACGCGCCGGCCACTGACGATGGGCAGGCCGAACAGGGTCACCTGTTCGCTGGCCACCACCTGGGCGCGCTTCATCTCCCAGTGGGGCTCGGCGTAGCTGCGCTTGACCAGATGGCCAGCCACCGGCTCGATCCAGCGCGGGTCGATCCTGGCCACGCTGCGCGCGAAGAGTCGCGAGGTCTCCACCAGCTCGAAGGCCATCAGCCACTTGGGGTTCTTCTTGGCCAGCCCCGAGCCCGGATGGATGACGAACTTGCGGTTGCGGGCCCCCAGGTATTCGCGATTCTCGGTGAGCAGGCCGAGATGCGAGAGAAGCCCCGGGAGCAGCGCGCGATGCAGGGCCACGCCACTCTGGCGCCGCGCCTCGCGGGCGGCTTCCGTCGGCTCGCCCTCCTCGGTCACGGGAAGAGGGGCCGGCGGCGGCACCTCGATCTGCATGTCACGCAGCAGCTGGCGCAGCTGGCGGAAGGTGTCGTGCCACTCGCGCATGCGCAGGTAGTTGATGTAGCGCTCCTTGCACCAGCGCCTGAGCTGGTTGCCGGAGAGCTCCTCGCGGGCCGCCTCGAAGCCGTGCCAGAGGTTGAGCAGCGCCATGAAGTCGGACTCCGGGTCCTGCCAGCGGCGGTGGGCCTGGTCGGCGGCCTGGCGCTTCTCCGCCGGGCGCTCCCGGGGGTCCTGCACCGCCAGCCCGGCGACCACGATCAGCACCTCGCGAAGTCCGCCCTGCTCGGCGCCTGCCAGCACCATGCGCGCCAGGCGCGGGTCGATGGGCAGCCGCGCCAGGCGCCGGCCGAGGGGCGTGAGGCGGCTCGCCTCGTCCACCGCGCCCAGCTCGAAGAGCAGCTTCAGGCCGTCGGTGACGAAGCGCGCATCCGGCGGGTCGACGAAGGGGAAGGCCTCGATGTCACCGAGCTTCAGCGACAGCATCGAGAGGATCACCGAGGCCAGATTGGTGCGGCGGATCTCGGGGTCGGTGAATGCGGGGCGCGAGAGGAAGTCGTCCTCGTCATACAGGCGGATGCAGAGGCCCTCGGCCACGCGGCCACAGCGCCCCTTGCGCTGGTCGGCGCTGGCCTGGCTGATGGGCTCCACCGGCAGGCGCTGGATCTTCGAGCGGTAGCTGTAGCGGCTGATGCGCACCAGGCCCGGGTCGATCACGTAGCGGATGCCCGGCACGGTCAGCGAGGTCTCGGCGACGTTCGTGGACAGCACGATGCGCCGCCCCCGGTGGGGGGCGAAGACACGGTTCTGCTCGGCGTTGGAGAGCCGCGCATAGAGCGGCAGGATCTCGGTGCCCTTGAGGTCGGCGCGGCGCAGGGTATCGGCGGTCTCGCGGATCTCGCGCTCGCCGGGCAGGAACACCAGCACGTCCCGGGGGCCGTGGAGCCAGCCCTTCTCGCGCTCGACCCGCTCGATCTCCTCCACCGCATGGAGGATCCCCTCCTGCAGGGTACGATCCTCCTCGTCGTCGGCCTCGCGCGCGAGCGGCCGGTAGCGCACCTCCACCGGGTAGGTGCGCCCGGAGACCTCCACCACCGGGGCCGGCGCGGCCTCGCCATCCTGGCCCGGCAGCGCGAAGTGCTCGGCGAAGCGCGTCACGTCGATGGTGGCGGAGGTGATGATCACCTTGAGGTCGGGACGCCGCGGCAGCAGGCGGCGCAGGTAGCCGAGCAGGAAGTCGATATTGAGGCTGCGCTCGTGGGCCTCGTCGATGATGACCGCCTCGTAGCGGGTCAGGTCCGGGTCGTGGCGGGTCTCGGCCAGCAGGATGCCGTCGGTCATCAGCTTGACCAGGGTGTCGTCGCCGCTCTGGTCAGTGAAGCGCACCTGGTAGCCCACCTGCTCGCCCAGCGGGGTCTCGAGCTCCTCGGCCAGGCGCGTGGCCACCGAGCGCGCCGCCAGGCGACGCGGCTGGGTGTGGCCGATCAGGCCGCGCCGGCCGAGGCCGAGCTCCAGGCAGAGCTTGGGCAGCTGGGTGGTCTTGCCGGAGCCGGTCTCGCCGGCCACCACCACCACCTGGTGCTTCTGGAGGGCGGCGAGGATCTCCTCGCGGCGCTCCACCACCGGCAGCTCCGGGGGATAGTTCAGGGTCACCGGGCGCGCGGCGCGGCGCTCCACCAGGCCGGCGGAGCGCGCCATGGCCTTCTCCACCTCGGCGAGGCCGCGATCCACCGGCTTGCCCTCCTTGAGCCGCCGGGCCAGGCCCTTGAGGCGTTTCTCGAGGCTCGCTCGGTCGCGCAGCAGCACGTCGGCAAGCCCCTGGCGCAGGGTGCGCAGGCGGTCGGCATCGGACAGGCGTTGGGTGGCGGCGGGGGTCTCGTCGGACACGGCGACTCCGGTAAGGGCTGACGACAACGCCCGCGCCGGGGACTCCGGCGCGGGCGCCTTATTGTAACGCCGCGTCCATGGCGGCGGCCAATCGCTGGTTGGGGCGTAGATAGCCGTTCTGCTCAAGGCTGTTCCGGCGACAGGCCTACGAGGGGGCGCTACGAGTACGTCCTTGTAGGCTACCTCGGCCATCCCTGGTCCTCGGACCCCCTCTTCGACCTGTCCCCGGCGCCTTTCGCTGTCCTCGCATGGCTAACGACGATAGCCCTGGCGAGGGCTCAGTCGCCCTTGCCGGCCTTCTCCCGCTCCTCGTCACGCAGCTGGCGGCGCAGCACCTTGCCCACGTTCGTCTTCGGGAGCTCGTCGCGCAGCTCCACGTACCTGGGCACCTTGTAGCCGGTCATCTCCTTCTTGCACCAGGCGCGCAGCGCCTCGGGGTCGAGGTCGTCGCCGCGCGGCACCACGAACAGCTTGATCGCCTCGCCGCTGGTCTCGTCGGGCACGCCCACCGCGGCGGACTCCAGCACGCCGGGGTGGGTGGCGACCACGTCCTCCACCTCGTTGGGGTACACGTTGAAGCCCGAGACCAGGATCATGTCCTTCTTGCGGTCGACGATGCGGATGTAGCCCTCCTCGTCCAGCACCGCGATGTCGCCGGTGTGGAACCAGCCGTCGTCGTCGATCACCTTGATGGTCTCGTCGTCGCGGTTCCAGTAGCCCTTCATCACCTGGGGGCCCTGCACGCAGAGCTCGCCGGGCTCGCCGAAGGCCAGGTCGTTGCCCTCGACATCCACCACCTTGACCCGGGTGCCGGCCACCGGCTTGCCGATGGTGCCGATGCGGATGGCGTCCACCGGGTTGAAGCTGACCACCGGCGAGGTCTCGGTGAGCCCGTAGCCCTCGGCGATGTCGCAGCCGGTGACCTCCTTCCAGCGCTCGGCCGCGGCCTTGGTCAGCGCCATGCCGCCGGAGATGGTCAGGTGCAGCCGCGAAAAGTCCAGGGCCCGGAAGTCCTCGCGGTTGCACAGGGCGTTGAATAGGGTATTGAGCCCGATGAAGGCGGTGAACGGCAGGCGCTGGAGCTCCTTGACGAAGCCCGGCAGGTCGCGCGGGTTGGTGATCAGCACCGAGTGGTTGCCGGTCTCCATCAGGAACAGGCAGTTCACCGTGAAGGTGTAGATGTGGTAGACGGGCAGCGGCGCGATCACCACCTCCTCGCCATGGTGGAGCCTCGGCCCGATGGCCTGCCCCGCCTGGAGCATGTTGGCCACCAGGTTGCGGTGGGTGAGCATGGTGCCCTTGGCCAGCCCCGTAGTGCCCCCGGTGTACTGCAGCGCGGCGATGTCATCGAGGTCGCGCTCGACGTCGCGATGCTGGCGCGCCGCGCCCACCTTGAGGGCCTGACGGAAGGCGGTATGGCCAGGCAGGGAGAAGGCCGGCACCAGCTTCTTGACGTGCTTCACCACCAGGTTGATCAGCGGCCGACGCGGGAAGGCATGGAGGTCGGCGAGCTGGGTAACCACCACGTGCTGGATGTCGGTGCGCTCGAGCACCTTCTCGAGCTTGTCGGCCATGTTGGCCAGGATGACGATGGCCCGGGCGCCGGAGTCCTTGAACTGGTGGGCCATCTCGCGCTCGGTGTAGAGCGGGTTGGTGTTGACCACCACCAGGCCGGCGCGCAGGGCGCCGAACACCGCCACCGGGAACTGCAGCACGTTGGGCAGCTGGATGGCGATGCGATCGCCCGGCTCAAGGGTGGTCTCGTACTGCAGCCAGGCGGCGAAATCGCCGGAGAGGCGATCCAGGTCGGCGAAGCTCAGCGTCTGCCCCATGCAGCTGAAGGCGGGCTTGTCGGCATACTTCCCCACCGCGGCGTGGAAGATGTCGGTCACCGACCGGTAGGCCTCCATGCCCTCCAGGGCGGGACCTTCGAGGACGGGGGCGTTGGCATGCTCACTCATGGCGTCTCTCCGCGCTGCGGTCGATGGCTCATCGACGCTTGTTGTTCTCTCCGGGCTACCTTACTACCGCCCCGGGCGCGCTGCAAAACGATCGATTCAAACTATCGTTTAAAGGCATCCCGCCGCCGCCCCAGGCTACGGCTCACGCCGCCCGTAACGGGCGCGGATGGTGCCGTCGCGCCACACCAGCAGCTCCCCCGGGGCCATGCGCTCCCAGGCCTCGTTGTCGGTCAGGGGCTCGGTGGCGATCACCGAGACGATGTCGTCCGGGGTGGTGTGCTCGGCGAAGTTGACCGCGAGTTCGGCATCGGAGAGGCTCGCCTGGCCGAAAGGGGCACGGCGGGTGATATGCGCCAGCTTGGTGGAGCAGAAGGTGTAGAGGTAGTCGCCGTCGGCCAGCAGCAGGTTGAACACCCCCAGGCCGCGCAGCCGTTCGCAGAGCTGGTGCAGCAGCCGCCACATCCCCTCGCGCTCGACGTCGTTGGCGGGACGCCGCGGAAAGCGCCGTCGCAGCTCGCCCAGCAGCCAGCAGAAGGCGTGCTCGCTGTCGGTGTCGCCCACCGGGGTGTAGAAGCTCAACGGCAGCGCCTGCCAGCCGGCGAGCTGGCCATTGTGGGCATAGCACCAGGGCTGGCCCCACATCTCGCGCACGAAGGGGTGGGTGTTGGCCAGCCGCACCTGGCCGACGTTGGCCTGGCGGATATGGCTGATCACCACATGCGACTTGATCGGGTAGTCACGGATCAGTCGGGCGATGGGCGAGCGCACCGAGGGGTGGGGGTCGCGGAAGTCGCGATAGCCCCCCTCCTCGTAGAAGGCGATGCCCCAGCCGTCGCGGTGGGGGCCGGTGCCGCCGCCGCGATGCAGGAAGCCGGTGAAGCTGAAGCAGATGTCGGTGGGCACGTTGGCACTCATGCCCAGCAGCTCACACATGGGGATCCTCCCGGTGGGTCTGGTGACGACGGTCACGGCGGGCGCGCCACCGCCAGGCAAGCAGCACCAGCAGCGCCACGCCGGCGGCCGCCGCCCAGGCCTGGGGCCGGCGGGCCAGCTCGGCCAGCCGCGGTTGCCAGGCCTCGCGCCAGTGGGTGACCCCCACCGCCACCCAGGCATTGAGGCCCTCGACCAGGCGCGCCACCCGCCCCTCGGGGGCGGCGTCGCGGCCGACGGCGAGATCCTCGTGGAAGCGCTCGGCGGCGAGCTCGCCTTCGCTGGCGGCCAGATCGAGGCCGGTGGCGGCCTCGGCGAAGAGTACCAGGCGCGGCAGGCGCAGCTCGCGGGTCTCGCCCCCAAGCTCCACCTCGGCGCCCAGCAGCAGCGGGCGGCGGATGGACGCATCCAGCTCGGGCAGGGCCACCGCCCAGCGCCGCGGCGCGAGCGGCTCGACGGCGAGGCGCTCACCATCGAGCTCGGCCCAGGGGCGGGCGCTGCCGTGGTCGAGCTCGGGGTGGCGCGCCTCCAGCACCACACGCCGGTTGGCCGGCTCGTGGTGCGCGGTCAACGGTGCCAGCAGGTTGATCGCCTGGACCCGCTCGCGGGTGAAGCCCTCGGCCTCGGCGCGCACCGTCAGCCGGGCGGTGCCGGGCAGCGCCGGGGCCGGCAGTGTGCCGCGGAAGCGCTCGCCCTCGCGCTCGAGGCGGATCGCCGACTGTACCCGGCCGTCGGCATCGGTGAGCTCGGCGCCCAGGCTCAGCCCCGCCAGCTCGCCCTCGAAGGGAACGCCGTGACGCGTCAGCCACGCCTCCACCGGCAGCGGCAGGCCCAGGAAGGCGGTGGCGGGCAGGGCGCCGGTGTTGAGCGCCAGCGCCGAGGCGACGCCGATGCGGCTGTCGGCGCCGATCTCGCCCACGACCCGCCACTCCCCCGGCATCGGCTCCGGCACCCGCAGCAGGTCGAAGCGTGTCCCGGGCTGCCAGCGCCCGTTGGGCGGCGGCGCCTCGGCGTCATACTCGCCGCCATCGGGTGCCACCAGGGTCAGCGGCTCGGCATCGGGGTCATGGAAGAGCAGCGCGGAGAAGGCCTCGACGCCCGGTTCGACGACGAAGCGCCCCGCCTCGAGAGGGATGCGGTCGGCGGGGTAGATGCGCTCGACGATGTCCAGGAAGGCGCCCAGCAGGCTCTCGGGGGAGACCACCTGGGCCGGCAGGCCGCCGGTGGTGCGCGACAGCGACTCCACCAGTGCCATGTCGGCCTGGCCGGAGAAGGCGATGGCGTGAACCACCACGCCGGCACCGGCCAGGCGCGGGGCCAGGCGCTCCAGCAGCCGCTGGCGCGAGGCGGCGTCCACCTCGGGCTTGGGGCCGCGGGCGGGGGGCAGGTCGATCACCCCGTCGGTGAGCAGCACCAGGTGACGCCAGCCCTCGGCCTCGGGGTCGGCGGCGGCACGCACCGCGGCCTCGATGTCGGTGTAGGGCTGTGCGCCGGCCAGACTCGGCCGCAGGCGGCGGGCCTGCTCGCGCCACTCGCCATCCACCTCGCCCCGGGGCAGGGGGTTGGCCACCGTCTCGCCGAAGGTCCAGACCCCGGCGAGGGTACCCTCCGGCAGCAGCGAGACCAGCAGTTCCAGGGCGCTGGCGCTGAGGCGCTCGGGGTCGTTCTCGCGCATGCTGCCGGAGACATCGATGATCACCCGCACCTCGGGGGGCGCATCCACCGGCTGCGCCGCGGCGCTCGGCCCGAGGAGAAGCCCCAGGCAGCACGCCATCAGGGCGCACACCCCCACCCGGCCCATGCGCCGGCGCCCTGCCCTGGCCTGCGCTTCGCGACCTCTGCTGCTGGCCATCCCGGCCTCCTTGTTCGATCACTCCTGGCGGCTCGCCCGCGGCCGACCGATCCTGCGTATCCTGCGTGGCCGTTCAGCCCTGGCCGATCATCGGCTCCCGACGCCGCTCGCCGGCAGCGGCGTCGTCGTCCTCTTCGCGTGCCTGGCGGCGCGCCGGGGCGACGCGATGCCGGCCACGCCACCACAGCAGCAGGCCGACGGCCACGCCGAGCGCCGCCCCCAGGGCGGTCAGGGTGAGCGCCGGGGCCAGTGCCTCGGCGTTGCGCTCGAGGAAGGCCACCGCCGCCACCACCACCGCCGGGGCGAAGCCGGTGTAGACATCGCCCTCCTCGATCAGCGGCAGGCGAAAGCGCGCCGGCATCCACATCACTCCGGCCACCAGCCAGGTGATCGGCAGCCGCAGCCCGCGCGGCAGGAAGGCCAGCCCCAGGTAACCGGTCACCAGCACCACCAGCGACAGGACAGCGTAGCCGAGCCATAGTAGGCTCATCGATTCGGTAATCGGCATCGTCACCTCACATTTCCCAGTTCGAGTATGGTACATCCCGCGCCATGAAAGCACAGCCGCCGCATCGCCCCGACGCCCCCGCCACCCCGGTGGCCCGCTTCCGCCGTCCCGAGGATCCCGAGTGGCACTGGCTCGAGGACCGCGACGACCCCGCGGTCAGCGCCTTCCTCGAGGCCGCCAACGCCGAGAGCGACGCCTGGTTCGCGCCGCTCGCCGACCTCACCGAGCGCCTCTACCATGGCCACCTGGCCCGCCGCGAGCTGGCCGTGCACGGACTGCGCACGCCGCTGGACCACTACACCTACTGGAGCGAGACCGCCGCCGACGCCGACTACCCGGTGTGGTGGCGCCATCCCAACGGCAAGCCGGACCGTGCCGCCCCCTTCCTCGACCTCGAGGCCCGTGCCGCCGCCCACGACTTCCTGGAACTCGGTGACATGGCCCTCTCCCCGGACGAGCGCTGGCTGGCCTGGAGCGAGGACACCACCGGCGACGAGCGCTTCGACCTCTTCCTGGCGCGGCTGCCCGACGGCGAGCCGCGGCGCCTGCTGCGCGACATCGGCCCTGAGCTGACCTGGGCGGAGGATAACGCCACCCTGCTGTTCACCCGCTATGACGCCACCCAGCGCCCCGAGAGCGTCTGGCGGCTGCCGCTTGCCGAGGGCGAGGCCGGCGAGCCCGCGCTGATCCTGCGCGAGGAGGACCCGGAGTTCTGGCTGGGGCTCGGCAAGACCCGCTCACGGCAGTGGCTGGTGCTGGAGAGCGCCTCCAAGGATACCAGCGAGTGCCACCTGATCCCCGCCAGGGAACCGGCCACCCCGCCGCGTTGCTTCCGGCCCCGGGAGAGCGGCGTGGAGCTCGCCCTGGACCACCGTCCCAGCCACTTCTACGTGCTGCACAACCGCGAGGCGACCCACTTCCGGCTCGACGTGGTGGCGGAGTCTCGCCTCGACGAGGCCGCCGACGCCTCGGGCTGGCAGGCGCTGGTCGCCCATCGCGAGCACCACACCCTAGAGGGGGTCGATGCCTTCGACTGGGGGCTGGTGCTCACCGAGCGCGACCACGCGGAGGCCCAGGTGCACCTGCGGGTGATCGAGCTCGACGCCGCCCACGGCGTCACCCGCGACGAGCGCCTGCCGCTGCCGGAGACGCCCTGCAGCCTGGCGCTGGGCGACGAGCCCCACTTCAACAGCCGCCGGCTGCGGCTGCGCGAGGAGTCCTTCGTGCTGCCGGTGAGCTGGATTGAGCACGACCTGGACAGCGGCGAGCGCCGCCTGCTCAAGCAGCAGCCGATCCACGGCGACCTGACCCCCGATCGGCTCACCTGCGAGCGGCTGTGGGCGACCTCCCATGACGGCGAGCGCATCCCGGTCTCGGTGGTGATGCGTGCCGACCTGGTGGGCCACCCGCTGCCCACCCTGCTCTACGGCTACGGGGCCTACGGCGAGGTGCTGGATCCATGGTTCTCGGTGGCGCGCCTGGAGCTGCTAGCGCGTGGGGTGGCCTTCGCCGTGGCCCATGTGCGCGGCGGCGGCGACCGAGGCGAGCCCTGGTACCTGGCCGGCAAGCTCGAGCACAAGGCGAACAGCTTCCGCGACTTCCTGGCCGCCCGTGACGCCCTGGTGGAGCACGGCATCGCCGACGGCGAGCGCATCGCCGCCTACGGCGCCAGCGCCGGCGGCCTGCTGGTGGGGGCCAGCCTCAACCTGGCGCCGGAGGCGTTCTGCGCGGCGGTGCTCGACGTGCCCTTCGTCGATGTGCTGCGCACCATGGAGAACCCGGACCTGCCGCTGACCACCGCCGAGTACACCGAATGGGGCAACCCCGAGGAGCCCGAGGCGCGCCGCCGCATCCGCGACTACTCGCCGCTGGACAACCTGACCTCGGCCCCCTACCCGGCGCTCTTCCTGCAGGGCAGCTGGCACGACACCCGGGTGCCCTACTGGGAGCCCGCCAAGCTCTACGCGCGGCTGGTGGAGCTCGGCACCGCCCGCGGCCCCACCCTGCTGCGCACCGACATGGCCGCCGGCCACGGCGGCGCCTCGGGGCGCTTCAAGGCGTGGCACGACGGTGCCCGTCAGGACGCCTTCCTGCTCTGGGCGCTGGGCGTCGAACGCCCGGCATAGCGTCGGCGCCCTCAGTCGACGGGGATCACCGCGATGATGTGGTCCTCGTAGTGCTCCTCGGGGACCCCGCGGCTGGAGACGGCGAAGCCGCGCACGCTGACGCCCTTGCGGTGGACCCGCTCCGGGTCACCGGAGAGCAGCGGGTGCCAGGCGGCTAGCTTGCGCCCCTCGGCCACCCGCCGGTAGGCGCAGGAGCGCGGCAACCAGCGAAACTCCTCGACCCGCTCCGGCGTCAGCTGGGTGCACTCCGGCACCCGCGCCAGGCGGTTGGGATAGTCGCTGCAGCGGCAGCTGTGGATATCCAGCAACTCGCAAGCCAGGTTGAGCACCGCCAACTCGCCGGTGTCGTCATCCTGGAACTTGAGCAGGCAGCACTGCCCGCAGCCGTCGCACAGCGCCTCCCACTCCTCGGCGGTCAACTCCTCGAGGGGATAGCGCTCCCAGAAGCGTTCTCGCATGATGTCTCCTCCGCGGCGTCAGGCGCGATTAACGGGTTGCGCGCGGCTTCGGGCGCGATGGATCAATAGCGCGCCTCGGTGGGGGTGCGGTAGAGGTCCAGCAGGTACTCCTCCTTGGCCGGCGGCATCTGCAGGTAGAAGCCCTTGTCGCGGATCGCCGCCATCACCTCGGCGGCGCCGGCCCGGGCCAGGCGCTTCTCGGGGCTGAGCAGCAGAGTCATCGCCGGCTGCGGCTCGCCGAAGCGCGCCAGCAGGGGCTCGGGGACGCGGGCGAGCCCCTCGCGCTTGTCGACGTAGAGGTACATCTCGTCCTTGCGCGGGCTCCTGAACACCTGGCACAGCAGGCGGTTGCCGGGCATGCGGTCGTCACTCATCGGGACAGCTCCTCGAGGGCCTGGGTCAGGCCCGGGTTCAGGCGGTCGCCGCGCCACCCCGTGGGCAGCGGCGGCGCCTCACCCTCCAGGTGGGCGGTGATCAGGGCCTCCAGGTCGCGGCGGCGCATCAGCACCTCCGGGGCCAGCCCCAGGCGCTCGGCCTCGGCGTTGACCACCCTCTTGAGCGCCTTGATGCCATGCTTGAACGCCGGGGCCATGGGCGAAGGCAGCGCCCGGGGCAGCTCCCCCTCGTCGAGGTCACGCGCCTCGGCCACCAGCGCCAGCAGGGTGTCGCCGTCGCGCTTGACCAGGCTCGGCTTGACGCCCTCGAGCCGCGCGAGCTCGAAGCGGTTCTCCGGCATCGCCTCGGCGATGGCGAACAGCACCCGGTCGTGGACCAGCCAGCCGCGCGGCAGGTTGCGGGCCCGGGCCTCGCCCTCGCGCCAGGTGGTCAGGCGTCGATAGGCCTCGATCTGGCGCGGCGCCAGGCGCCACAGCTGCTTCTGGCGCAGGTACCACTGGCCGTCGGCCTCGGCGCCGCGCGCCAGCTGGGCGAGCAGCGCCTCCCCGTCGGCCGCCAGCCACTCGCTACGCCCCAGGCGCTCGAGCGCCTCGCGCTGCTGGGCCCACACCTGGACCAGGTAGACGACATCGAGGGCGGCGTACTGCTGCTGGGTCTCGGAGAGGGGGCGCACCAGCCAGTCGGAGCGGGTCTCGTCCTTGGGCAGGGTCTCGCCGACCCAGTGCTCGACCAGCTTCTGGTAGCCCATGGCGGGGTTGTCGCCGAGCAGGCCCTGGGCGACCTGGGTATCCACCAGCGGGCAGGGCACGACCCCGGCCCAGCGGGCGAACACCTCCAGGTCCTCGCTGGCCGCATGCAGCAGCTTGAGCGGGCCCTCGGCCAGCAGGCGGCGGAAGGCCTCGGTGCAATCCACAGCCTGGGGGTCGACCAGCCAAGCCGCCTCGCCGGCGGAGAACTGGATCAGCGCCGGCACCGGGTAGAAGGTGTTCTCGCGGAAGAACTCGGTGTCAAGGGCGATGACGTCGGCGTCGGCCACCGCCTGGCAGGCGGCGTCCAGGGCCTCGGGGGTGTCGATCCAGTGAATCTCGGGGGTCAGGGGCATCGGGGATCCGGTGATGATGAAGAGGGGAACGTGGGGTGGGCTCACTCACCCTGGAAGGGCAGGCGGCCATTGAAGGCGCGGCTCAGGGTGCCGCCGTCGACGTACTCGAGCTCGCCGCCCATGGGCACGCCATAGGCCAGCCGCGACAGGCGCACGCCGCGGGGCGCGAGCTGGGCGGCGATGTAGTGGGCGGTGGCCTCCCCCTCCACGGTGGGGTTGGTGGCGAGTATCACCTCCTCGACCCCCTCCTCGGCCACGCGCGCCTCGAGGGCGTCGAGCCCCAGGTCCTCGGGGCCGATGCCGTCGAGGGGCGAGAGGTGGCCATGGAGAACGAAGTAGCGGCCGCGATAGCCGCCTGCCTCCTCGATGGCGAGCTGGTCGGCGGGGGACTCCACCACGCAGAGCAGGGCATCGTCGCGCCGAGCGCTCTCGCACAGGGCGCAGATCGGCGCCTCGGTGAGGGTCCGGCAGCGCCGGCAGTAGCCGACGCGCTCCAGCGCCTCTTCGAGCACCGCGGCCAGGCGACGCCCGCCGTCGCGGTCACGCTCAAGCAGGTGCATGGCCATGCGCTGGGCGGTCTTGGGCCCGACGCCCGGCAGCACCCGCAGCGACTCCATCAGTTTCTCGATGAGGGGGGAGAAGCTCATAAAGGGGGTCTCATCTGGCACGAGCTGAAACGAGGCGAGCGAAGATCAGGCAAGGCAACATTCCTCGAGAGCGCGGAGTTTACGGGTGTCAATGAGCACTCGAGAGGGATGTTAACGCCGCATGATCGAGCACAGGCCGTTTCAGCCGTGTCAGAACGGCATCTTGAATCCGGGCGGCAAGTTCATCCCCTGGGTCACCTCCTCCATCTTGGCCTTGGAGTTGGCCTCCACCTTGCGCACGGCATCGTTGACCGCGGCGGCCAGCAGGTCCTCGAGCAGCTCCTTGTCCTCCTCCATGACGCTGGGATCGATGTCGACGTTGCTGACGTCGTGGCGGCCATTCATGGTCACCTTGACCATGCCCGCGCCCGCCTCGCCCTGCACCTCGGCGCGGGCGACCTCCTCCTGGACGCGCTGCATCTTCTCCTGCATCTCCTGGGCCTGCTTCATGATGTTGCCCATTCCACCCTTGAACATGGTGTGTCCTCTTCTCGTGATGTGGTGTCAGTGGCCGGCAGGTTTCACCGTGGCCTCGATCAGGCGGGCCCCGAAGGCCTGCTTGAGCTGCTGTACATGGGGGTCGCGGCCCAGCGCCTCAACCGCGGCGGCGTGGCGCTCGGCGGCGCGCCGCTCGGCCTGCTGGCGCGGGGTCTCCACGCCCGGGGGGAGCTCGCCCTCCTCCACCGCCAGGCGACGCGTCACGCCGTGGCGGGCCAGCGCCTCCTGCATGCGCTCGATATGCACCTCGGCGCGCATGGCGGCAAGGGTCGGGTCGAGGCGCAGGCGCAGCACCGCGCCGTCGTCCTCCTCCACCACGCAGCCGGCGGCGAGGTTGCGGGTCAGGCCGCCGAGCCCCAGGGACTCGAAGTCGGCCAGCCAGTCGGCGTGAGTGAAGTGCCCTTCCCGGGCGTTGGATACCGGCGCCGCGGCGGGTTCCGCCGGTGCCTGGCCGGCGTGTGGCGCCTCGGCCGCTGGGGTGTCGCCGGCCGGGGATGGCGCGTCCGGCCGGGTTGCCTCGGGCCTGGCCATGTCCTGTGGGGCGGGCTCGGCGGGAGCCGCCGGCGCGTCATCGGACGGCGTGGGTATCTCGGCCTCGGCCGCCAGGGCCGGCTCGGCCTCGGGCGATGGCGCGGATTCGACCCGGGGCGACGGCTCGCTGGCGGGAGGCGCCTCGCTGACTGGAGGCGCCTCGCTGACTGGCGGCGGTTCGACAGGCTCGACGGTTTCCTTCGGTGTAGCGAAGGCGGCCGGCGCCGCCTCGCGATCGTCCGCGGGGGGAACCGCATGACCGGCCTCGGGGGCCGGGGCGCCCTGGGCCGAGGCCGGTGTCGGCTCGGCCGGGCCACCGCTCGGAGCGCCCTGCTCACCACTGCCGCCGCCCGGCTGGCCGCGCAGCGGCAGTGGGGTGGTGGCCGGCCGCGGCACCCCCTGGGGCCGGAAGGCCAGCATGCGCAGCAGGGTCATCTCCAGGGCGGTGCGCAGGTCGGGGGCGCTGGCCATGTCGCCGCGCCCCTGGATGCCGATCTGGTAGTAGAGCTGGACGTCCTCGGCGGTAAAGCGCGCGGCGAGGGCCAGCAGCGCCTCGCGATCGCCCTGGCCGTTGTCCAGCGCCTCGGGGACCATCTGGGCGATGGCCAGGCGGTGCAGCACGCCGGTCAGCTCGTCGAGGACCCCGGCGAAGTCCGGGGCGTGCTCGGCGAGGCTCGCCACCTCGGCCAGCAGCCGCGCGGCGTCGACCTCGGCCAGGGCCTCGACCAGCGCCAGCACGTGGCGATGGTCGAGGGTACCCAGCATGGCGGCCACATCGGCGTGCTCGACGCGCCCCTGGCCGAAGGCGATCGCCTGGTCGGTGAGGCTCATGGCGTCGCGCATGGAGCCCTCGGCGGCGCGTCCCAGCAGCCACAAGGCGCTCTCCTCGAAGGGCACCGACTCCGCCTCCAGCACCCGGGCGAGGTGCTCGACGATACGCTCCGGCGGCATGTGCTTGAGGGTGAACTGCAAGCAGCGCGACAGCACCGTGGCGGGAAGCTTCTGCGGATCGGTGGTGGCCAGCAGGAACTTCACGTGGGGCGGCGGCTCCTCCAGGGTCTTGAGCAGGGCGTTGAAGCTGCTGGTGGAGAGCATGTGCACTTCGTCGATGAGGTACACCTTGTAGCGCCCCTGGGTCGGCGCGTACTGGACGTTGTCGAGCAGCTCGCGGGTGTCCTCGACCTTGGTGCGCGAGGCGGCATCCACCTCGATCAGGTCGACGAAGCGCCCCTCGTCGATGGCCCGGCAGCTGTCGCACTCGCCGCAGGGGGTCGAGGTGATGCCCTCGTCGCCACGCCCGCCGGCGGTGCAGTTGAGGCACTTGGCCAGGATGCGCGCCAGGGTGGTCTTGCCCACGCCGCGGGTGCCGGTGAACAGGTAGGCATGGTGCAGGCGCCCCTGGTCCAGGGCGTTCACCAGCGCGCGCTGGACATGCTCCTGGCCGACCAGTTCATGGAAGGTGCGCGGTCGCCACTTGCGGGCCAGAACCTGATAGCTCATGCGGCGCGATTTCCTTGCGGGAGAACGAGAGCCGGGCAGGCCGGCGCGAAGGCCATCATTCTAGCGGCCGGGGGGCGTGGCGGAAAGCAGGGCAATCGCACGTCGAGATTGGTTCGCAATTGAATCATAAAGGATGATTCGATATAGCTGGGGCATTTGGCCGGAGGATGCAATGCCCCAGACTGCTATGCCGATCCTGGACATCTTCGCCAGCGTTACCGATCCCCGTCATCCCAGCAAGGTGCAGCACCCCTTGCCCGACCTGCTCACCGTCGCCGTCTGCGGTGTCCTCGTCGGCGCCGACACCTTCGAAGAAATCGAGCTTTGGGCCAAGGAGGCGCTCCCCTGGCTTCGCCAATATCTCAGTTTGCCCAATGGGATACCATCGCACGACACCTTCGCCCGGCTCTTCGGCCTGATGGATCCACACGAGTTTGAGATGGCGTTCCGCCGCTGGGTAGAAGGTATCTTGCCCAGCGTCTCGCCACAGGTCGTTGCCCTGGACGGCAAGACCAGCCGGCGCTCGGTCAAGGCCTGCGAGGCCCCTTTGCACCTCGTCAGCGCCTTCGCGGCTGACGCTGGCGCGATCCTCGGTCAACAGGCCACTGCCACCAAATCAAACGAAAAGACCGCCATCCCGGATCTGCTGGCCAGCCTGGCGCTCGAAGGGTGCATTGTCACCATCGACGCCATGGGCACCCAACCGTCGATTGCCCAGGCGATCCGCGATCGCCGAGCCGACTATGTGCTGGCCATCAAGGACAACCAACCCCAGCTCAAGGAAGCGATCGACGATTTCTTCGCGCAGTTTTGCGCCGCGCCAGCCGCTCAGACACCGCATCAGGTCAACGAAGAGGTCAACAAGGCGCATGGCCGCCTGGAGACACGCCGCTGCTACGTGTTCGATGCGCTGGACTGCTTGCCGAAGCCGGCTCGCTGGCCAGACCTGCGCTGCTTCGTCGTTATCGAGTCAACGCGCGAGAGCCGAGGCAAGATGGAACAGGAGCGCCGTTACTATCTCAGCAGTTTGGAGCCGAACGCCGATCAGGTGGCCAAGGCGGTTCGACAGCACTGGCGCATCGAGAACCAGGTGCACTGGTGCCTGGATGTCACCTTTGCCGATGACCAGATGCGAGCACGAACGGCACACGCCGGGCATAACCTGGCGACTCTCAAGCGGTTGACGCTCAACCTGATTCGCCTGGATCCCAAGCCTCGCAAGGGGAGCTTCAAGACCAAGCGAATCCTTGCGGCCACCTCAGATGAATATCGCGCTCACTTACTGGGCTTGGAATGAGAGGCTTTCTTCATGTGCGATTGCCCTGTGGCGGAAAGCGAACGCCACTTCCCAGCGCCGGGCGCTATGCTAGGCTGGGCCGTTCAGAGCGGCCAACACAGGGACGACGCCATGAGCCACGCATCCGACACCCCCGGCGCCGGCGCGCCGATACGCTACGAACAGGTGGCGGCCGCCGCCGAGAACCTCGAACACCGCGGTGCCGAGCCGACCCTGCACCGGGTCCTCGAGCTGCTGGGGGGCGGCTCGCCCCACCTGGTCCAGCGCCATCTGGGCGCCTGGCGCGATGCCCGCCCCGCCCCCGAGCCCACCCCGGCGCGGCTGCCCGAGTCGCTGCTCGAGGCCCTGGAGCGCGAGCTGGCGCGTCGCGGCGAGGCCGGCCTCGCCGAGGGGCGGCGCCTGGCCGAGGAGGCCCGCGCCGACGCCACCACCCTGGCCGAGTCCGGCGAGGGCCTGGAGCGCCGCAACGCCGAGCTGGAGAGCCGGCTGGCCCTGGTCGAGCGGGAGAGTCGCGAGGCCCGGGAGCAGCGTGACGCCCTCCGGGCCGAGCGCGACACCCTGCGCGACGACCTGGAACAGGAACGGCAGCTGGCCCGGCAGGCCCAGGAGGAGCTGATCCAGCAGCGCCAGCAGGTGGCGCTGCTGCGGGAGCAGCTGGAGGAGGCGCAGCAGGCGCGGCTGACCGCCGAGCGCGAGACCCGCGCCGTCGAGGAGGAGCGCATCAAGGCCGAGCGCGCCCAGGCGGTGGCCGAGAGCCAGCGCGACGGCGCCCTGGAACAGGCCCGCGAGAAGGCCGAGCAGATCGGCCAGCTCAAGCGCGAGATGCAGGAGGAGCGTGCCCGCCAGCGCCAGGAGGTCACCGAGATGCGCGCCGAGCAGAAGGCGCGCCTGGATGCCGTGGAGCGGGCCAAGCAGGAGGCGCAGAAGCAGGCCCAGGAGGCCGCCCAGCGCGCCACCAAGGCGGAGATCCGCGCCGAGGCGCTGCAGGCGACCCAGAACGCCCTCAAGTCACGCATGGACGCCATGCAGGTGCAGCAGCGCCAGCGCGGCATGCGCTCCCCGGGCGAGCGGGACTAGTCCCGCCCGCCGTCACGCCCCCCGCGCGCCCTGCTCGAAGCCGGTCAGCACGTTGGCCACGTTGGTGCCGATCTCCGCCACCGCATAGCCCCCCTCCATCAGGAAGAGGGTGGGCAACCCGGCCCCCGCCAGGCGCCGCCCCATCTCGAGGAAGTCTTCGCCGGCGAGCCGGAAGGCGCTGATCGGGTCACCCTCGAAGGTGTCCACGCCCAGCGAGACGATGAGCAGCTCGCAGCCCGCCTCGGCGATGCGCGCCTTGGCGGCCTCCAGCACGTGGAACCACACCTCGGCGCCGGTGCCCTCGGGCAGCGGGTAGTTGACGGTATAGCCCGCCCCCTCGCCCTCGCCCACCTCGTCGGCGTGACCCATGAAGTAAGGGAAGCAGGTCATGGGGTCGCCGTGGATCGACACGAACAGCACGTCGCTGCGCGCCTCGAAGATCTGCTGGGTGCCGTTGCCGTGGTGGAAGTCCACATCGAGGATCGCCACCCGGGAGAGGCCCGACGCCAGCGCCCGCTGGGCGGCCACGGCGGCGTTGTTGAAGAAGCAGTAGCCGCCGAACTGGTCGACCGCAGCGTGGTGGCCCGGCGGGCGACACAGCCCGAAGGCCGGCCCGCCGTCGGTCAGGACATGCTCCAGCGCCGAGAGCGCCACGTCCTTGCTGGCCATGGCGGCCTCGAAGGTCCCCGCGCAGATCGAGGTGTCGGCGCCCAGGGCGTAGTGGCCCAGGCGCCCATCGACACAGCGCGGGATGCGCCGCCCCGGCATGGTGCGGGTGGGCCAGATCCAGGCGATCGCCTCGCCCTCGCGGCCCAGCGCACGCCAGTCGTCCCAGCAGCTCGCCAGGAAGTCGACGTAGTCGGCGTCGTGCACCGCCAGTACCGGCGCCAGGCCATGCTCGGCTGGGGCCACCACCTCGGTGAACCCCGCCCGGCGCAGGCCGGCCAGGATCATGTCGACCCGCTCCGGGCACTCCCAGGGCGGCACCAGCTGGCCGCCATCGAGCTCGGTGCGAGCGCGCCGGGCCTTGGTGGTCTCGGAATGTACGATACGCATGGTGTCTCCCCTCAGCCCAGCAGCAGCGAGTCGTCGTCGACCTGGCCGCCCCGGGCGCGCTCGAAGAGCTTGAGCAGGTCCGGCACGTCGAGGCCCGCGCGCTCCTCGCCCCGGACGTCGAAGGCCACCTCGCCCTGGTCCATCATGATGGTGCGGTGCCCCACGTCCAGCGCCTGGCGCATGCTGTGGGTGACCATCAGGGCGGTGAGGCGCTGCTCGCGGATGATGTCGGCAGAGAGCTCCAGCACGAAGCTGGCGATGCGCGGGTCCAGCGCCGCGGTGTGCTCGTCGAGGAGCAGGATCTCCATAGGCTGCAGCGCCGCCATCAGCAGGCTGACCGCCTGGCGCTGGCCGCCGGAGAGCAGGCCGATGCTGTCGTGGAGGCGATCCTCCAGCCCCAGGCCCAGCCGCGCCAGGTTGTCCCGCAGGCGGCGACGCAGCGCGCCGTCCAGCGCCCGCCCCAGGCGACGGCGCCGCCCGCGGGCGAAGGCCAGGGCCATGTTCTCCTCGAGGGTGAGGGTGCCGCAGGTACCGGCCAGCGGGTCCTGATAGACCCGTGCCACCAGGTCGGCGCGCCGGAAGGCGGGCAGCCGGGTGACGTCGCGGCCACCGATCAGCACCCGCCCGGGCTGGGCGATGATCTCGCCGGCCAGCACGTTGAGCAGGGTCGACTTGCCGGCGCCGTTGCCGCCGATCACGGTGACGAACTCGCCCTCGTCGATGGTCAGGTCGATGCCCTTGAGGACATGGTTCTCCAGCGGCGTGCCGGGATTGAAGGTGACGTGGATGTCGTGGAGCTCGATCATGCGGCGCGCCTCCTGCGTTTGAACCGCGGCAGCACCAGCGCGAAGCCGACCAGCAGCGCGGTGACCAGGTTGAGGTCCTGGGCCTGCAGACCGATGAAGTCGGCGTTGAGGGCCACCGCCACCATCAGGCGGTAGAGGATGGAACCGAAGATGCAGGCCAGGGTGGCCACCAGGATGGTGCGCCCGGGGATCAGCGACTGCCCGCCGATCACCGCCGCCAGCCCCACCACGATGGTGCCCACGCCCATGGTCACGTCGGCGCTGCCCTGGCTCTGGGCGAACAGCGCCCCACCCAGTGCCACCAGGGCGTTGGAGAGCGCCATGCCGGCCAACACCATCACTGAGGTGTTGATGCCGTTGCCCGAGGCCATGCGCGCGTTCTCGCCGGTGGCGCGCATCGCCAGGCCCACCTCGCTGTTGAGGAAGCGGTTGAGCAGCGCGGTGACCACCGCCAGCCCCGCCAGGATCGCCAGCGGATAGACGATGTAGCGGCTCAGCGGCAGCGACTCCAGCGGGGTGAAGATGGTGCTCTCGGTGAGCAGGGCGATGTTGGGCCGCCCCATCACCCGCAGGTTGATGGAGTAGAGCGCGATCATCGACAGGATCGACGCCAGCAGGTTGAGGATCTTGAGCTTCACCGCCATCCAGGCGGTGACGATGCCGGCCATGCCGCCGGCGACCACGGCCAGGGCGGTGCCCACCCAGGGGTTGCCCCCGCCGACGATCCATACCGCCGCGACGGCGGCGCCCAGCGGGAAGCTGCCGTCGACGGTGAGGTCGGGGAAGTCGAGGACGCGGAAGGAGAGATAGACGCCAAGGGCGACGAAACCGAAGATGAGGCCAAGCTCGATGGCCCCGAGAAACGCGATAAGACTCATGAATGCTTTCCGTGACGGGGAGGGTCACCCCTCCCCGGTGACATGCCTCAGTCGACGATCTCGACCGCCTGCTCCTCGAACTCGGCCGGGATCTCGTAGCCGATCTGTTCGGCGGCGCCGCGGTTGAGGATCAGCTCCAGCTTCTCCACGGTGCCCACCGGCAGGTCGCCGGCCTTCTCGCCGTCCAGGATGCGCGCCATCATCGCGCCGGTCTGGCGGCCCATGTCGTAGTAGCTGAAGCCCAGCGAGGCCAGGGCGCCACGCTCCACCGAGGAGTTGTCGCCGGTGAACACCGGGATGTCGGCGTCGTAGCTCACCTTGAGCACGCTCTCGAGGGCGGAGACCACGGTGTTGTCCACCGGCACGTAGATGGCGTCGACGCGACCGGCCAGGCTGCGTGCCGCGCCCATCACCTCGGAGGTGCGCGAGGCGGTCACCTCGACCAGCTCGAAGCCGAGCTCGGGGGCCATGGCCTGGAGCTTCTCGGCCTGGGAGACGGAGTTGGCCTCGCCGGGGTTGTAGAGGACGCCGAGCCGCTCGGCCTCGGGGAACATGTCGCGGATCAGCTGCAGCTGGGCCTGGAGCGGCGGCGCGTCGACCACGCCGGTGATGTGGCCGCCGGGGGCGTCCATGTCGCTCACCAGCTTGGCCAGCAGCGGGTCGGTGACCGCGGTGAAGACGATGGGGGTGTCGTCCTGCAGCGCCGCGGCCGCGGCCTGGGCCGAGGGTGTGCTGATCGCCAGCACCATGTCGGGGCGCTCGCCAGCGAACTTGCGGGCGATCTGGGCGGCGATGGTGGGATTGCCCTGGGCGTTCTGGAAGTCGATCGCGAGGTTCTCGCCCTCGACGTAGCCGCGCTCGGCCAGCTCGTCCAGCGCCCCCTGGCGGCTGGCATCCAGCGCCGGATGCTCGACGATCTGGGTGATGCCCAGGTTGACGGTCTCGGCCTGGGCCACCCCGGCCATCAGCATGGAGCCCAGCACCGCGGAGAGGATTCGACGCCGCATCATGGTGTTCCCTCGTTCTTGTGGAGTAGATAACGAGCCTGCACCTTAGCGCGCTTCCCTGCCGTGGCCAATACGTCCTGCCAACGAACGACCGTTTTCCCACCCCTTCCCCTACCCGACGGCTCAGGGAGAATAGTCCGCCAGCAGCTCCCGGCCACGGTCGCGCAGGAAGGCCAGCACCCGGGAGTCACGCCACTCGTGGCGATAGACCAGGCCGAAGTCGAAGCCCATGACCGGCGTGAAGGGGCGCACCACCACCCCCGCGTGGCACCCCAGCTGGTCGTGGACGGTGATGGGGTTCATCACCGTGATGCCCGCGCCGCCGGCCACCAGCGCCGTGATGGTGCCGATGTTGGCCTCGGTCTTGCCGGCGATGCGCACCCCGTGCTGGGTCAGCAGCTCCAGCAGGGGGTTGCTGGCGAGGCTCGGCTGGTTGCTGATCACCAGGTGCTGGTCGGCCAGCGCCGTGACGTCCACCGCGTCCTGCGCCGCCAGGGGGTGTGACGCCGGCAGCAGGCAGACCGCCTGGGTGGTGAGCAGCGCCTCGACGTTCAGCTGGGGCGAGGTGGCCGGCAGGGTGATGAAGCCGATATCGGCGTGGCTGGACTCCACCGCCGCCTGCACCTCATGGCTGGCCATCATGTCGAGGCTCACGCTGAAACGACGGTTCTCCAGCAGCGACGCCACCAGGCGCGGCACGAAGCCGAAGGAGAGACCGGGGATCGCCGCGATGCGCAGCCGCGAGGTGCCGAACTCCTTGAGCGCCAGGACGCTGTGGCGCAGCTCCTCGATGTTGCCCATCAGGCGCAGGATCTCGTCGTAGAGCTCGCCGGCCTCCGGCGTGGCCACCAGGCGGTTCTTCTCGCGATGGTAGAGGCTCAGGCCCAGGTCCTCCTCGAGCCTGGCCAGCGAGCGGCTGACCCCGGACTGCGTCATGCCCAGGGTGCGCGCCGCCTGGGAGGCGCTGCCCGCCTCGAACAGGGTCTTGAAGACGGCCAGCGCCTTGAGCGAGTGGAGGGAGACATCTGCCATGACTTCAACTCATCGAATTGGCTTTAAATATCATATATTGAAATATCCTGGAGCGACTACCTAGACTGACCTCATCCGACACACGCCTTCTCAACAACAACCATCAGGGCACCAGGATGACCGCATCCCCCCTCTTCTATCAGGGTGGCACCGACCTGCCGGAGGTCAGCCACGGCCAGGGCATCACCCTCTGGGACACCCAGGGCAAGGACTACCTCGATGGCTGCGCCGGCGCCATCTGCTGCAACCTGGGCCATGGCCGTCAGGACGTCCGTGACGCCATGCTGGCCCAGCTCGACCGCGTCGCCTTCACCTATCGCACTCAGTTCGAGAATCCCCCGGCGCTGGCGCTGGGACGTGCCCTGGTGGAACTCACCGGCGGCGCCCTGCAGAAGGTGTTCTTCGTCTCCGGCGGCTCCGAGGCCGTGGAGTCGGCCCTCAAGCTGGCCAGACAGTACGTCGTCGCCACCGGCGAGCCGCAACGCCGGCGCTTCGTCTCGCTGCGCCCCTCCTACCATGGCAGCACCCTGGGGGCGCTGGGCGTCACCGGCTATCACCCCCTGGAGGCCCCCTTCGCCGAGCTGACCCACGCCTCGCTCAAGGTGCCGGGGCCGGACCTCTACCGCCATAGCGATGCCAGCGACGAGGCCCACATCGACCGGGTGCTGGCCGAGACCCGGGCGGCCATGGAGGCCGCCGGGCCCGAGACCCTGATCGGCGTGGTGCTGGAGCCCATCGGCGGCGCCAGCACCGGCGCCCGGCTGCTCGGCGAGCGCTACCTCAAGGGCATGCGTACGCTGTGCGACGAGCTCGGCTGCCTGCTGATCCTCGACGAGGTGCTCACCGGCGTGGGCCGCACCGGCACCTGGTTCGCTTACCAGCACTATGGCGTGCCCCCCGACCTGCTGGCCACCGCCAAGGGGCTGGGTGCCGGCTACTACCCGGTGGGCGCCCTGCTCGCCCGCGACGACATCGTCACGGCGGTGATGGAGAGCGGCGGCTTCCAGCACGGCCACACCTACGCCGGCAACCCGCTGGCCTGTGCCACCGCGCTGGCCGTGATCGAGGCGATCCGCCGCGATGACCTGCTGGAGAACGCCCGGGCGCGGGGGGCAGAGCTCGGCGCCGGCCTGCGCTCCCTCGCCGAACGCCACCCCTGGGTGGGCGACGTGCGCGGCCTGGGCCTGCTGTGGGGGGTAGAGCTGGTGGCGGATCCGATGACCCGCGAGCCCTTCCCCGCCGAGCAGCAGCGCTTCGCCCAGATCACCGCCCTGGCCCGGGAGGAGGGGCTGCTGGTCTACCCCCGCCGCACCCTGGATGGCGTCGCCGGCGACCACTTCCTGGTCACCCCGCCGCTGACCATCGCCGCCGACGAGGTGGCGCTGCTGCTCGAGCGGCTGGGGCGTGCCATGGCACGCTTCGAGCGCTCGCTGGAGGCGGATGACACCCTGACGGTCCCCACGACGGAGGCGCGCCCCTCATGACACGACTCGACCAGAAGGTGTGCGATATCGAGGCGGCGGTGGCCGACATCCCCGAGGGCGCCACCATCATGGTGGGTGGCTTCGGCTCGCCGGGCACCCCCTTCGCGCTGCTCGACGCCCTGCTCGCCAGCGGCCAGGGCGGGCTCACCCTGATCAAGAACGACGCCAACGAACCCGGCATCGGCATCGGCCGGCTGATCGAGGCCGGCCGCGTGCGGCGCCTGATCACCTCGCACCTGGGCCTCAACCGCACCGCCATCGAGGCGATGAACGCCGGGCGGCTCGAGGTGAGCTTCCACCCCCAGGGGCTGCTCGCCGAGAAGATCCGCTGCGCCGGCGCCGGCCACGGGGGCTTTCTCACCGACATCGGCCTGGGTACCGAGATCGCCGTCGGGCGCCGGGAGCTCGAGCTCGACGGCCGGCACTGGGCCATCGAGCCCGCCCTGCACGCCGACGTCGCCCTGGTGCATGCCGAGCGGGCCGACCGCTACGGCAACCTGATCTATCGCGCCACCGCCGGCAACTTCAACCCGCTGATGGCCATGGCCGCGGACCAGGTGATCGCCCAGGCCTATCGCCTCGACGCCCCGGGCGAGCTGCCTATCGACGCCATCCACACCCCCTGCGCCTTCGTCAGCCGGGTGGTGCAGGTCGAGCGTGCCACCAGCGAACAGGGAGTGCGCCCCCATGGCCTCTGATACCCAGCGCATCCTGGCTCGGGCCGCCCGGGAGGTGCTTCCCGGCCAGATCGTCAACCTCGGCATCGGCCTGCCGACCCGCCTCTTCTACCACCTGCCCGACGACCTGGAGGTGCTGGTGCACTCGGAGAACGGCGTGCTGGGCTGCCGCCCGCGGCGCGAGGGCGAGCCGCCGGACCACGACATGATCGACGCCGGCGGGGCCTACATCACCACCCGCCCCGGGGCCAGCGTCTTCGACAGCGCCACCTCCTTCGCCATGATCCGGCGCAGCCGGGTCGACATCACCTTCATGGGCGCCTTCGAGGTGGATGCCGCCGGCAACCTGGCCAACTGGAAGATCCCCGGCAAGTTCTCGCCGGGCATCGGCGGCGCCATGGAGCTGGCCCAGAAGGTCAGGCGGCTGGTGGTGCTCTGCTCCCACAACGACAAGCAGGGCAACCCCAAGATCCTGGCGCGCTGCCGCCTGCCGCTCACCGCCAGCGGCTGCGTGTCGCGCATCATCACCGACAAGGCGGTGATGGACGTGACCGCGGAGGGACTCGCCGTGGTGGAGATCGCCGAGGGGCTCGACCCCGCGGACCTTGAGGCAGCCACCGAGGCGCCGCTGCTCATCGATAGATCACGGCTGGGGAGGTTCTGATGCTGGACGCCACCGAGACACGCATCGTCGAGGCCTGCGAGGCGCTGATGGACGACACCCTGGCGCTGACCCGCGACTTGGTGCGCGGCTACAGCGTGCTGGGCCAGGAGCAGGGGGCGCTGGACACCATGGAGGCGTGGTTCGCACGGCTCGACCTGCCGCTGGACCGGGTACCGCTGGATGCCCCGGGCTTCGCCGACCACCCGCACCGCGCCCCCACCGAGTGGGACAATGCCGGGCGCTACAACCTGGTGTCGCGGCTCAACCCCGAGGCCGAGGGCCCGCACCTGGTGTTCAACGGCCACCTGGACGTGGTGCCCGCCGAGCCCACCGACATGTGGACCCGCCCGCCCTGGGAGCCCTGGGAGCAGGACGGCTGGCTCTATGGCCGCGGCGCCGGCGACATGAAGGCCGGCATCGCCGCCATGGTGATGGCGGTGGCGGCGGTGCGCCGGGCCGGAGCGAGCATCGACTTCCCGCTGACCCTGCAGACGGTGATCGAGGAGGAGTGCACCGGCAACGGCGCCCTGGCCTGCCTGCACCAGGGCTACGGCGGCGACTTCGTGCTGATCCCCGAGCCCTTCGGCGCCCGGATCTACAGCGGCCAGGTGGGGGTACTGTGGTTCCGGCTCTATCTAGAGGGCCTGCCCGCCCATGTGCTGGATACGTCCGCCGGCCGCAACGCCATCGAGACCCTGCAGCTCTACCTGCCGGCACTCAAGGCCCTTGAGGAGGAGGTCAACGCCCTGCCGCGCCCGGCGCCCTACGCGGACCACCCCCACCCCTTCAACCTCAGCATCGGCCGGATCGAGGGGGGCAACTGGGCCTCCAGCGTGCCGGCCCATGCCGTGCTCGAGGGACGGGTCGGCTTCCCCCCGGGCATGTCCCCGGACGACGCCATGGCACGGGTGCGCGAGGCGATCGCCGCCCGCCACGCCGAGCTCGACGACGCCACCCCGCCGCCGCGGGTGAGCTTCCACGGCTTCCGCTCCGAGGGGCACCTGGTCGAGCTGGACACCCCGGGCATCCGGCTGCTCTCGGCGTGCCACGAGGCGCTGCTCGGCGAGCCGCCGGCCCACTACCTCTCCACCTGCACCACCGACCTGCGGGCCTTCCACGTCGCGGGCGGCATCAACGGCACCTGCTACGGCCCGGTGGCCGAGCGCATCCATGGCGTGGACGAGTGCGTCGACATCGCCTCCATCCGCCAGGTGCTGACCACCTACGCGCTGTTCCTCCACCGCTGGGGACGGCAGGCCACCCAAGAGGAGCCCGGCGCATGAGAGACGCCTATCTGGCCGACTACGCCCGCAGCGCCTTCAGCCGCGCCCATCCCCGCAAGCCGGAGGTGGACGCCTGGGCCGATACCCGCGGCGACGCCCTGTTGGCCGGGGTGATCGACGCGCTGCTCGAACGCCAGGACCTCGACGGCGCCGCCGTCGAAGACCTGAGCGTGGGCTGCGCCCTGCCGGTCAAGGAGCAGTGGAGCTTCGGCGGCCGCTACCCGCTGTGGCTCGCCGAACGCCTGGGCGCGCGGGGCCGCGGCTGCGCCACCCGCCAGATCGACCAGCAGTGCGGCTCGGGGCTCGCCGCCCTGCGCGGCACCGCCCGGGAGATCCAGGCCGGGGCCATCGAGGTAGGCCTCGCCGGGGGCTTCGAGAACATGACCCGGGTGCCCATGGGACCGGCGCTGTTCCAGGCGGGCGTACTGACCAGCCCCGCCGCCCTCCAGGAAGCCCCCTGGCTGGAGCTCGACGTGGCCCTGAACATGGGCATTACCGCGGAGCGCCTGGCCGAGGCCGCGGGCATCGAGCGCCAGGCCATGGACGCCTTCGCCCTGGCCTCGCACCAGCGGGCCGCGGCGGCCGAGGCCGCGGGACGCTTCGACGGCGAGCGCCTCGCCCTGGCCAACGCCGCGGGCGACCGGGTGGCCCAGGACGCCACCATCCGCGGCGACACCAGCGCCGAGCGCCTCGCCGGCCTCGACCCGGTCTTCCAGGCCGGCGGCCGCGTAACCGCCGGCAACAGCTCGCCGCTCACCTCCGGGGCCGCCGCCGCCCTGCTGATGTCCGAGCACGCCCTGGCGCGCCACGGCGTCGCGCCCCTGGCCCGAGTGGTGGACGTGGCCGATATCGGGGTCGCCCCGGAACGGATGGGCGAAGGCGCCGCCGCCGCCATCGGGCGGGTGCTGAAACAGGCCGGCCTCACCGCCGAGGCGATCGACGCCTGGGAGATCAACGAGGCCTTCGCCGCGGTGCCGCTGCACGCCATGGAGGAACTGGGGCTGGACCCCGAGCGAGTCAACGTCTGGGGCGGCGCCCTGGCGCTGGGCCACCCGCTGGGCGCCACCGGCATCCGCCTGGCCGGCACCCTGGCACGCATTCTCCACGTCCGCGGGGGGCGCTACGGCTGCGCGGCCGCCTGCATCGGCGGCGGCCAGGGCATCGCCGTGCTCCTGGAGCGGGTATGACAGGCATCCGCGGCGCCTGCTAGTTTCGAAAGTAACGCTTCGCTGCCGGGACAGGAGGTCATCACCGTCAGTCACTGCTTCGTCGCGGGACGCCCCTGCGTCCCGTGCCCCCGAAGAGGCTCACCCGAGCCGACACCCACCCATGACAACAAGCAGGTATCGAACATGACAATGCACAACAACCGCCTTGTTCGCCCTCTCGTCGGCACCCTGGCCCTGCTGGGCGCCGTCACTCTCGCCACCCTACCCGCCCAGGCGCGGGACCTCCCGGCCATCCAGGAGGATGTGTTCCAGGTCGCCAACTCCGGCGCCTACCCGCCCTTCAGCTTCGTCAACACCGACGGTGAGCTGGTCGGCTTCGACGTCGACATCGCCGAGGCCCTGGCCGAGAAGATGGGTGTCGAGGTCAACATCCAGACCTCGCCCTGGAACGGCATCGTCGCCGCCCTGGCCGGCGGTCGCTTCGACGCCTGCATCTGCAGCATGAGCGCCACCGAGGAGCGCCAGAAGGCGGTCGACTTCACCGACCCCTACTACAGCTCCGGCCTCTCCATCTGGGTGCGGGAGGAGACCGACGATGTCGCCAGCATCGCCGACTTCGAGGGCAAGCGGGTCGGCTCGACGCTCGGCGAGACCGGCAACCAGTGGGCCACCGAGAAGGCCGAGGGGCGCTGGCGCAACCAGACCTTCCAGGGGCTGCCGGACATGCTCAACGCCCTCACCACCGGGCGCATCGACGTGATGGTGGCCGACGACATCCCGGTCTACGTGGCGCTCACCGAGGACGACCTGCCGATCAAGCAGGTCGACGTCGGCGATCTGCCCCGCTTCCCGGCCGCCATCGCGGTCCAGAAGGGCTCACCGCAGCTCAAGGCCGCGCTCAACGAGGCACTGGCCGAGATCCGCGCCGACGGCACCTACCAGGAGATCGTCGACACCTGGATCGGCCCAGGCGTCGACTTCAACTGAGGCTCGGGCCCCGGCCGTCGTCCGGCCGGGGCCTCTCCGCCTCGACCCGCCACGACACTCCCAACGCAGGGTCACAGGACCATGGACTTCAACCTGATGATCGACATCACGCCGCTGCTGGTGAAGGCGGCGTGGGTCACCGTCGACATTTCCGCCCGCGCCCTGTTCTTCGGCTTCTTCATCGCCGCGGCGCTGGTGGTCATGCGGACCGCCCGCCTGCCGCCGCCGCGCTGGCTGGCCCGCGCCTATATCAGCGTGGTGCGCGGTACCCCCTACTTCGTGCAGCTGCTGCTGGTGTTCTACGGCGGCCCGGCGCTCGGCCTGCGCCTGGATCCCTTCACCTGCGGGGTGGTGGTGGGTGCCTTCAACATCGGCGCCTACATGAGCGAGGCCATGCGCGGCGCCATCGAATCGGTGGAGAGCGGCCAGAACGAGGCCTCGCGCTCCCTGGGCTTCGGGCGCCTGGCCACGCTGCGCTACATCATCCTGCCCCAGGCGGCCGGCCTGATGATCCGCTCCATCGGGGTACTCGCCATCATCCTGGTCAAGAACTCCTCGCTGGTCTCGATCATCTCGGTGGTCGAACTCACCTACCAGGCGCAGCGCCTGATCGGCTCCACCTACAAGCCCCTCGAGGTCTTCACCCTCAGTGCGCTGATGTACATCGTGATCATCTACGCCGTCATGGGCATGGTCGAGTTCCTCTATCGCCGGGCCACCCGCTACACCTTCCGGTAAGGCGCTACCTCAGGACACGCTCATGGAATTCGACTTCACTCCCGTCATCGACTACTTCCCCACCCTGCTCAAGGGGGTGGGCGTCACCCTGCTGATCGGCCTGGCGGTCGCATTGCTGTCGATCCTCGGCGGCCAGCTGGTGGCGGTGATCTCGCTCTACACCCGCAAGGCGGTGAACTGGCCGCTGCGCTTCTTCATCTGGCTGTTCATGACCACCCCGCTGCTGCTGCAGCTCTACTTCCTCTACTTCGGCCTCGGCGAGCTGATCCTGATCCCGGCCATCGTGGTGGGCATCCTGGGGCTTGGCTTCCACTACATGGCCTACAACGCCGACATCTTCATGGCCACCATCCGCTCGGTCTCGCACGGCCAGTACGAGGCGTCGCGCTCGCTGGGCTTCGGCCACCTGAGGACGCTGCGCTACGTCATCCTGCCCCAGGCCTTCTACCGGGCCCTGCCGCAGCTCAGCAACAACATGATCATCATGGTGAAAGACATCTCGGTGCTCTCCGCCATCGGCATCGGCGAGCTGGTGTACGTCTCCCAGTACGCCATCAGCATCACCTTCCGGCCCTTCGAGTTCTACATCACCATCGCGGTGATCTACTACCTGATCAACCTGATGATGGAGGCCGGCCAGTCGTGGATCGAGCGCCGCGCCGCCTACCGTCGCTAACCCCTACCCACGAGGTTTCCGCATGACACAGACGACAGACACGCCGATGGTCGAGCTCAGGGGGGTCAAGAAGCGCTTCGGTGACCTGGAGGTGCTCAAGGGCATCGACCTGCGCGTGGATCGCGGCAGGATCATCTCCATCATCGGCCCCTCGGGGTCGGGCAAGAGCACCCTGCTGCGATCCATCAACAACCTGGAGGTGATCGACGAGGGGCAGATCCTGCTGGATGGCGTGCAGGTCAACCGCCCGGACCTCAAGGGGCTGGCCTTCGAGCGGCATATCAACCATATCCGCCAGAACATGGGCATGGTGTTCCAGCACTTCAATCTCTTCCCGCACATATCGACGCTGGACAACGTGACCCTGGCCCCGCGCAAGCTCAAGGGCATGGAGACCAAGGACGCCCGGGCGCTGGGCATGGAGCTGCTCGAGCGGGTGGGGCTGGCGGACAAGGCCGAGGCTTACCCGAGCTCGCTCTCCGGCGGGCAGAAGCAGCGGGTGGCGATCGCCCGAGCGCTGGCCATGCGCCCCAAGGTGATGCTCTTCGACGAGGCCACCTCGGCGCTGGACCCGGAGCTGGTGGAGGAGGTCAACCAGGTGATGAAGGGCCTGGCCGAGGAGCACATGACCATGCTGATCGTCACCCACGAGATGGCCTTCGCGCGCGACGTCTCCGACTGGGCGATGTTCATGGACGGCGGCGTGGTGGTGGAGGCCGATACCCCCGAGCGGCTGTTCTCGAACCCGGAGCAGGAGCGTACCCGTCACTTCCTGCGCAAGCACCTGGGGAGCCAGTCCAGCACCTCGGCATAGGGAGGACTCGGCGCGGGGCCCCAAATGGAGGCGGCCCCGACAGCCACATCCCGGCACACGCGGCCACCGCTACCGTTGCTCCCTTCCGGGCCTGGCGGGGTTTGCGGCTTGGCGTTGCGGGAGGACCGACGGGGCCACCACAGCGCGACATCTCTAGGATGTCGACTCGGCGTGGTTGGCGTTTGCGATCAACGCCTTGCCGAGTGCGTGTGCACTATAACAGCGGCGTCCGGGGCAGGCAAGGGCGTGGGGCGGCACAGGGCGGGATGTCGGCCAACGCTGGGTAATGTAGCATGAAGGCACCCTTCCTTACGTCATCCATCTCTGCACGATTCGCGTCAGGGAGGCTTACTCATCGCCGAACACAGGAGGCGCCCCATGAAGAAGGATCCGAACAAGGGCTACATCGCTCTGCTGGGCTGGAGCCTGAACGCCGTCGAAGCCGCCGAGAACTTCGACCGACGCTACGTCGTGGTGGCGCCGGACTGGGCGGAGGAGTACTGCGAGAAGCACGACATCCCCTACGTGCCCTGGAACTTCGAGCGCCTCAACGACCGCTCCATGGAGATCGCCGAGACCCTCAAGGAGATGGGGGTGAACGTGGCGATCCCGCTGTTCGAGGAGACCGTCGAGTGGGCCGGCGCCATCAACTCGGTGCTGCTCGATAACCCGCGCCTCTACGGCCAGTCGCTGCTGCTGCGCGACAAGGCGCTGATGAAGCGCCGCGCCCAGCTGGGCGGCATCCGCGTGGGCATCTTCGAGGAGGCCCACGACAAGGAGGACGTCATCCGCTTCCTCAAGCGGGTCAACCAGACCCTGCTCAAGCTCGACGGCGACCCCAACGACCCCATCCACCTCAAGGCCTTCGACAAGGCCGGCTGCTTGGGCCACCGGGTGATCCGTACTCCGGACGAGGTCGATACCATCCCCGAGGAGGAGTTCCCGGTGCTGATGGAGTCGCACCTGGATGGCTGGGAGTTCGCCGTGGAGGCGTGGATCCACGACGGCAAAATCGCCTTCCTCAACATCTCCGAGTACG
Organism: Halomonas sp. PBN3; assembly: GCF_000475415.1. Classification (NCBI taxonomy): domain Bacteria; kingdom Pseudomonadati; phylum Pseudomonadota; class Gammaproteobacteria; order Oceanospirillales; family Halomonadaceae; genus Halomonas; species Halomonas sp. PBN3. The sequence continues at coordinate 64,931 of NZ_AXCA01000158.1, forward strand.
TGACCCTGGGCTACTCGGTGTTCGTGCCGGCCTCGCCGGAGCTGGAGAAGTACCGCCCCCAGATCACCGCCCAGATCGAGAAGCTGATCAAGGCGTTCGACATCGAGTTCGGCCTGATCCACCCCGAGTACTTTGTCACCAACGACGGCGAGATGTACTTCGGCGAGGTGGCCTACCGGCCGCCGGGCTTCAAGGTGTTCGAGCTGCTCGAGCGGGTCTACGGCTTCAACGCCTACCAGGCCAGCATGCTGGTGTTCGACCCCAAGAGCACCCCCGAGGAGGTCGCCGAGTTCTTCCCCAAGGAGGTCGTCGACGCCGACGGCTACGCCGGCTGCTTCGGGGTCTACCCGCGCCGCCGCGTGGTCAGCAAGCTCGAGATCCCGGAGGAGGTCGAGGACGACCCCTACTTCGAGTCCCACGAGCTCACCGCGCCCCTGGAGGAGACCGTCACCAAGCGCACCGCCTTCGGCACCCACTGGGGCCTCGTCTACTTCAAGGGCGATGAGGCGGCACGCATGAAGGAACTCCTCAAGCATATGGAAGAGCTTGATTTCTATGTCTGATCCAGGCGTCATGGGGACCATGGACAGCCTGACGACAAGGAGTCGGCGTGACCACGCATGACGACAACCAGCCGGGCGGCGCGGAGACGCCGCCCGACGATGCCAAGCTTCGCGGCCTGCTGGACAAGCTCGACGAGGCGGTCGGCCTGCTCGACGCGGCACGCGACTTCGCCAAGCCCGGCAAGCTGCCCAGGGTACTGGACACCGCGCGCCGGGTGCTGCTGCAGGAGGGCGGCGCGGCGGCCCTCGAGACCCGCGCCCAGACCCTCGAACAGGCCGGCGTCTTCGCCGGTTCCGACTGGGAGACGCCCCAGTACCTGCTGCCCACCCTGACCACTCACGCGCTGAAGAGCCCCGATCCCAACACCGTGGTGATCGAGGCGCTCAGCGAACTGCGCCTGCTGGCGGTGGCCAAGGGGGAGTACCTGCATACGGCGATCTCCGCCGAGCAGGCGCACCACTACCTGACCCAGGTGATGGCGATCAACCTGTGGCTGCTGTTCGGCACGCCCAGCGAGGCCGAGCGGGAGACCCAGGGGCGGCTCGCCACCATCCCCCGCCACCTGTTCCGTCACCTGGCCGAGCGCATTGGCTACGAACATATCATCGACAGCCTGATCGAGGAGATCTGGCGAATCCTCGAGCAGCGGCCGATCCAGGTGGAGCCGGTCAAGCAGATGATCACCCAGATCGCGCTCTGCCAGGCCAACCCGGAGATCGACCTGGGCGCCAGCGGCCAGGGCGCCGACCGCCTGGTCAGCTCGCTGTTCGGTCCCACCCGGGCCTGCCGCGAGGACCCGGGCATCGAGGTCTACCGCGAGCGGCTGGCCAGCATGGACAGCGCCGCCCTGCAGGGCGAGGCCACCGGCTTCGCGCGCGCCATGCACGACACCGGCCTGGTGTCCCCCTACCACCCGGTGCTGCTGCGCCACCTGCTCGACCACGGCGACCACCTGCTGGCCGAGGCGCTGGGGCTCTCCGCCACCGGGCGCGACTGCCTGCTCTGCTACCGTGAGCTGGTCTCGGCGCTGATCCGCGGCGGCGTGCATCCGGCCACCCCCCAGGCCGTCTATGGCCTGGCGCTGATGCTCGAGCGCGGCATCCTCTACCAGCCCCCGGTGGCCCCGGCCATGTGGCGCCAGCTGGGGCTGACGCTTTCCGAGTGGTCCCAGGCGCGGCTCAACCTGGCCTTCGGCGAGGCGGTCTCGCCCCGCGCGCGCCTGCTCGAGGGCGTGCTCTGCATGCTCGGCCAGCCGCTGGGCGTGGGCCAGGGCAACAACCCCACCTGCCAGTCGGCCCGGGCGCTCTCCATGTGGGCCTACAACGACCCGGACTACCTGCTGCAGATGGTGGCCTGGGCGGCCCGTGACGACGAGATCATCATGCACTTCGAGGGCATGCCGCTCTCCTCCATGGCCAGCCTTGCCGGAGTGGCCCAGACGCTGCCCATGGACCTCGATCCGGTGTCGCTGATCGTGGTGCCCCACCTCGACCGCATCTACGCCGAGATGGGGCGGCGCTGCATCGGCCGCGACGGCGACCCCCATCGCTGGGTCAACCCGGAGTTCCACGGCTGGTGGGCCGGGCGGGGCTTTCGCATCAACGTGGACGTGGCTACCGGACAGCTGCATGAGCCGGAGACCTTCCTTCGCCACTTCTACGCCAGCTACCACCCCTACTACAACGGCAACCAGCCGCTGATCCACCCGCAGCCGGCGGGCATCGCGGTCACCGACAGCGCCGCGCGCTTCATCGGTTGGCACGCCATCACCGTGCTGCGGGTCAACCTCGACCCCAGCGACGTGATGCGGGTCTACTTCTTCAACCCCAACAACGACAGCGGCCAGAACTGGGGCGACGGCATCAAGGTCAGCACCGCCGACCATGGCGAGCGCTTCGGCGAGGCCTCGCTGCCCTTCGAGCAGTTCGCCTCGCGCCTCTACATCTTCCACTACGATCCCCTGGAGCGCGGCGAGCTGGCCGAGATCACCCAGGCGGAGCTCGACCGGGTCATCGGCTATATCCACCGCAGCTGGGGCGCCGACCGCGTGCCCCCCAACGAGCTGCAGGCGGACGAGGGTCCCGACGCGCCGTGACCCCGTCTATCCCTCTCCTGAATCTGAACGGGCCCGGCCGCCGTGGCTAGCGGCGGCCGGCGGCTCGACCAGCTGCTGCTCGCCCAGGGGCTGGCCCGCTCGCGTACCCGGGCCCAGCGGCTGATCCGCCACGGCCGGGTGCGCCTGGCCGAGGGCGGCCGGGTGCTCACCCGGCCCGGGGAGAAGCTGCCGGAGGATGCCCGGCTGGTGGTCGAGGAGGATCCCGAGGAGCGCTACGTGTCGCGGGCAGGCCTCAAGCTCGAGGCGCTGATCGAGGCGCTGGGGCTGGACCTGGCGGACCGGCTGGTGCTCGACGTGGGGCAGTCCACCGGCGGCTTCACCGACTGCGCCCTGCGCTTCGGGGCCCGCCACGTGATCGGCGTCGAGGTGGGCCACGACCAGCTCGACCCCGAGCTGCGCGCGGATCCCCGGGTGACCTGCCTGGAGGGACTCAACGCCCGCGCCATGGCCGACGATGCGCGGCTCGAGGCGGCCTTCGCCGCCCAGGGTGCCGAGGGGCCCGAGCTCGCGGTGATGGACGTCTCCTTCATCTCCCAGACGCTGATCCTGCCCCAGCTCGCCGCCCTGCTGCCGCCGGGCGGCGAGCTCGCCAGCCTGGTCAAGCCGCAGTTCGAGGTCGGGCCCGGCGGGGTCAACGCCCGTGGCCTGGTCACAGACCCCGAGCGCTACCGCGAGGTGGAGGCGAGGATCCGCGCCTGCTGCGCCGAGTGCGCCCTCGATATCCGCCACTGGCAGGAGAGCCCGCTGCGCGGCGGCGACGGCAACCGCGAGTTCCTGCTCCACGCCGTGCGGCGCTGACCCGCGGGGCGCGGCTCAGCGCCCCTCGCCTCCCCCCTCCCCGCCATCGGCATCCCCGGTGCCGATCTCACCGGGATCGCCCTTGGCCCCGGGCGCCGGGTGTCGCGCCGCCAGGGACTCGCCGTCGCGGCGCTCCACGCGCCGCTCGAGCCCGTCGCTGGCGCGGTGCAGCCGGACATCGAGCTGGTTGAAGGCGATCTCGATGCCGTGCTCGGCGAACAGCTCGCCGACCCGGCAGTTGAGCTCGTCGGTGGCGAAGAGCCGGTCGCCGAGGCTGTTGACGAAGATGCGCAGCTCGAAGTCCAGGGTGCTGGCCCCGTAGCTCATGAAGAACACCTGGGGCTCGGGGTCGGCCAGCACCCGGGCGTTCTCGGAGGCCGCCTGGCGCAGCAGCCGATGCACCAGACGATGGTCCGACCCGTAGGCGACCCCGTAGGTCAGCACCACCCGGGTGATGGTGTCGGAGAGCGACCAGTTGATCAGCTGGTCGGTGACGAAGGTCTTGTTGGGGATGATGATCTCCTTGCGGTCGAAGTCGGTCACCGTGGTGGCGCGGATGCGGATGCGGCTCACCGTGCCGGTGAGGTTGCCCAGCGTCACGGTGTCGCCGATGCGCACCGGCCGCTCGAAGAGGATGATCAGCCCCGAGACGAAGTTGGCGAAGATCTCCTGCAGGCCGAAGCCCAGGCCCACGCCGAGCGCCGCCACCAGCCACTGCAGCTTGTCCCAGGAGACCCCCAGGGTACCCAGCGAGGCCACCAGGCCGGTGCCGACGATGGTGTAGGAGAGCAGCGAGGTGATGGCGTAGGCACTGCCCTGCTTGAGCTCCAGGCGCGACAGCACGCTCACCTCCAGCAGCCCCGGCAGGTTGCGGGCCAGCATCAGGGTCAGCGCCACGATCAGCAGCGCCGTGGCGATGTCGGCCACCGTCAGGGCATCGGCGACCAGCTCGCCCTCCCCCTCGGCGCCCCATACCGCCACCTGCTCCAGGTAGCCCAGCACGGTGAGCAGGTCGGCCCACACCAGGTAGAGCAGCAGCGCGAAGGCGATCAGCAAGATCAGCTTGGAGAGACGCAGCGACTGCTGGTTGATCTGCTCCATGTCCAGCGGCGGCTCCTCCACCACCTCGGGGCCGCCATCGGCGCCCTCGCGGGCCTCGGCGCGGCGCCGGGCCAAGGCGCGCCGGAAGGCCAGGCGCCGCGCCGCCACCGCCAGGCCGCGTACCACCGCCGCCTCCACCAGGATCCACAGCCCCAGCAGGTAGAGGGTCATCACGAAGCGGCCCACCAGGCTCAGGGCGGTGTACTCGAAGCCGGCCACCACCAGTCCTACCAGCCCCAGCGGCACCGCCGCCATGGCCAGGCCCAGCACCAGGCGGAACAGCCGGACCCCGAAGAAGGGGGTGTGCGCCAGGATCAGCCGCGCCAACAGGAAACTCACCGCCAGCAGGCCCAGCAGCAGCAGGCTCAGCGCCACGGGGCGGTGGCTGAGGCCGAACTCCGCCTCACGGGCCAGGATGGCGATCGCCAGCACCGGGACCAGCGCCACTCCCAGCCAGCCGAGCAGGCGGCGCAGCCGGGCGGCGTAGTCCAGCGGCCAGTGGAAGTGCTGGGTGGCCACGCCGTCGGCCACCAGCAGACGGCGCGACCAGGCGATCACCCCCCAGGCCAGGGCCAGCTGTATGCCCGCCAGCCCCAGGGCGTGGGCGGTGGCGGCGCCACCGCCCCACAGCGCCAGGCTCGCCGCCACCAACAGCAGCGGCCCCGGGCCAGCCAGCAGGGCGTTGAGCAGGATGGCCAGCGGGGTATGCAGCTGGGTGTCGCTGCGCAGGCGGCCGATCTGCTCATGCAGGGTGGCGAGCCGGGCCTGGATGCGGCGGCGACCCCACAGCAGGGCCGCCGCCAGCAGCAGCGGCAGCAGCCCGACCAGGGCCCCCGCGGAGGGGCGCTGCCAGGTGGTCGGCAACACCTGGCGCCACTCCCCCTCCTGCCACTCCAGCACCAGGTTGGCGGGCAGGTGGCGTACCCAGGCGAGGTCCAGGGGGCGGGTGTTGGCGACCCAGAACAGCTGCTCGTCGATGGTGGCCCGCAGCGCCCGCGAGGTCTCCAGCAGCTGCTGCTGGTTGAGCTGCAGCTCGATGGCCGCGCTCAGCAGGCTGCCGTAGGTCTGCTCCAGGCGGTCGACCAGCTCGCGGCGCGACTGGTAGAGCCGCTGCAGGGAGTCCACCAGGGCATCGCTGCTCTCCACCCCGGCCTCCTCGAGGCGCTGGCGCGCCAGGCGCTCGCCCTCGCGCAACTGGTCACGCTGGCGCACCAGGTCGAACTGGCGCAGCCGCAGGTCGGCGATCTCGTCCTGCAGGTCGCGCCGTGGCGCCACCTGGGGCAGCGAACGCCGCTGCTCGCGCAGGATGCGCGAGAGCAGGGTCGAGCCGCGGATGGCGTCGATCTGCTCGTTGAGGCTGCGCTCGAGCTGGCGCACTTGGTCGAGGCGGCTGCGCACCGCCAGGCCCTCACGCACCAGGACGTTGCTGCGGTCGTTGGCGCGCAGCAGCTCCTGGCTGAGCTCGCGGTTGATCTGCTGGGCGCGCTCCAGTACCGGATGCCCCTCCTCCAGCAGCGGGTCATCCCGAACCGCGTCGGCGATCGCCTGCTCCGAGGCGATGCGCCGCTTGCGTTCGATGACGCTCTGCATCAGCGCCAGCTCCGCCTCCTGACGCTCCTGCTGGCGGGCCAGCAGGTCGCGGCGCTGCTGGTCGAGCTCACGCAGCCGGGTGTTGGTGGAGAGCTCACGCTGATGATAGAGCAGCCGCGCCTCGGCCAGCGCCCGGGCCGCCTGGCGCCGCCAGCGACGCGGATCCTCCGCCGGCACCTCGCGGGTATCGAGCTCGTCCAGGTCGCGGCGCGCCTGCTCCACCGCCTGCATCGCCTCGGCGATGGCCTGCTGGGCCCGCTCGGGGAGCGTCTGGGCCGCCAGCAGTTGGGCATTGACCTCGGCCAGGCGGTCCTGGAGGCGCTGCAGCTCCACCACCGCCTGCTGCTGGCGGCTCTCCAGCTCGTCCAGGGAGAGGTCATCGAGCTCGGTGGCGGAGAGCGGCGGGGCCGCCTCCTCGTCCGCCAGCTCGCGCTCCAGGCGCATCAGCTCCTGGGGGGCTTGGTCGACCCGCGTCTCCAGGGCCTCACGCCGCTCCTCCAGTTCGGCGAGGGCATCGAGGTCGGCCAGCGTCGCCTCGAGGCGCTCGATGGTCTCCTGGGTCTCGCCACTGGGGGCCTCCTCCCCTTCGGCAGGGGTGAGCTCCGCCAGGCGCGCCTCCACCGCCTCGCGCTCGGGCAGCGGCACCTCCTGGGCGGCGGCCGTCACGCACAGGCAGAGCAGCAGCGCACCCGCCAGCCAGACGCCACCGCGCTCCCACCAGCGCCCCCGCCACCGCGCCCAGCGGCTCCTCGCCCACTCGTCTGGCTGTCGCATCACGCCATGCTCTCCCTGGTCACTCCTGCCGACGGATTCTCCGCCCCAACCCGCGGCAAGGCAATCGCGCGGTTGACTTGCCCCCCGGGCATGATTGAATGGAGGTTTACCCCCGACACCGGATGCTCCCATGCGTGCCCCGCTTCGCCCCTCCGTCGCCCTCATCGCCCTCACCCTGCTGGGTGCCGGCAACGCCCAGGCTCAGGTGACCGATGACGTCAAGCGTGCCGCCCTCGAGGCGCGCCTGGCCGAGCTGCGCGCCGAGGCGGAACAGGTCCGGGCGCGGCTTCAGAGCCTGGAGCGGCAACGCGCAGAGGCGGCCCAGGCGCCCCCCCCCGAGGAGTTCGAATGGACCGCGCCGCCGCGGCTGCTCGCCCCCGAGGACGTGGCGTTGGTCGAGGCCGCCGAGCGCCGCCAGCTGGAGCAGGCCTCGAACCGCAACCCCTATGCCATCACCGCCTATCGGCGCAACTTCCTGTTCCCGGTCAGCTACAACCGCCACCCCAACCAGGCCTCCTACCAGGCGCTGACCGGCGAGGAGGCCATGGAGCGCACCGAGCTGATGTTCCAGTTCAGCGCCAAGGTGGCGCTCGCCGACGGGCTGTTCGGTGACAACGGCGACCTCTACTTCGCCTACACCCAGCGCAGCTGGTGGCAGGCCTACAACACCGAGGACTCCTCGCCCTTCCGCGAGACCAACTACGAGCCCGAGGTGTTCCTGAGCTTCGACAACGACTGGCAAGCGCTGGGCTGGGCCAACGTGCGCAACCGCCTGGCGGTCAACCACCAGTCCAACGGCCGCTCCGACGGGCTGTCGCGCAGCTGGAACCGGCTCTACCTGGAGACGATCTTCCAGCGCGGTGACTGGGCGGTGAGCCTGGCGCCCCACTACCGCCTCCCGGAGACCACCGGCGACGACGACAACCCCGACATCGAACGCTACATGGGCTACGGGGATGTCACCCTCGCCCGCCGCTTCGGCGACAACGAGCTCAGCCTGATGGTGCGCGGCAACCCCGGCGCCGGTCACATGGGGGGCCAGCTCGACGTCTCCTGGCCGCTCTTCAACAGCAAGGTCCGCGCCCACGTGCAGTACTACCAGGGCTACGGCGAGAGCCTGATCGACTACGACCAGCGCAGCCAGCGACTGAGCCTGGGCTTCAGCCTCAACCCGCTGTTCGCCCCGACCAGCGGCATGCTGCGCTGAGCCGCCGCCTGACGGGGTCGAGTCGACCGTCGCGGGCAACAGGTCAGTCGCATCGACGCTGTCAAGGCAGGCCCCGGCTGCTATGCTGGGGCTGTCATTCACCGTCACAGGAAGACCCCAATGGCACATCGAGCCCCCCGCACCCAGGAATCCACCGAGCAGCTCAAGGAGGACCTGCACCAGCTGACCCAGACCATCGAGGAGCTGGTCAGCGCCACCGCCGATGACTCCCGCGGCAACATCAAGGAGCTTCGCGACCGCGCCGAGAAGCGCCTCAAGGAGACCCGCGAGCGCCTCGAGTCCCGCGGCGAGCGCCTCTACGGCGAGGCCCGCGAGACCCTCGACCACCAGGTCGACGCCTGCGACCGCTATGTGCGCGACAACCCCTGGACCAGCATCGGCATCGGCGCCGCCGTGGGGGTCGTGGTCGGCATGCTCATCGGGCGTCGCTGATGGCATCGGGCCAGGGACCGGCTCAGCGGTTGTTCACCGCCGGCAAGCGCCTGCTGGGTAGCCTGCTGGCGACCGGCGAGACGCGCCTGCGCCTCGCCGTGCTGGAGCTGGAGGAGGAGCGCGCGCGCCTGGTGGGCCTGCTGCTGCTGGCCGGCCTGGCTCTGATCCTGCTGCTGCTCGGGATCGGGGTACTCACCACCCTGGTGATCGTCGCCTTCTGGGACAGCTACCGCCTTACCGCCATCGGCGTCAGCGCCGGCGTGCTGCTGGGCGGCGGCCTGCTGCTGTGCCTGCGAGTGCTGCAGCTGGCCCGGCGCCGTACCCTGCTGGCCAGCACCCTCAGGCACCTCGCCACCGATCGCGAGCTGATCGAGCGCGACCGACGGGAGAGCGACCATGCACGCTGAACGTCTTCCCCGTCCCAGCCGTGCCGAACAGAAGGCCGCGCTGGAGGCACGCATCGAGCAGCAGCGCGTGGATATCCTGGTCACGGCGGGGCGCCTGCGCACCGCGAGCCAGCGACTCGACGACGGCTGGCATGCCCTGATGTGCTACAAGACGCCCCTGGTCGCCTCCGCTGGACTCGTGGCGCTGAGCCTTTCCCGTCACCCCGGCCGCCTGTGGCGCCTGCTGAGGCGCGCCCGTCGCGCGGCGACCACCGCCCTGCTCCTCAAGCGCGGCTGGCGCCTACTGCGCTAGCCGCGGCTCTCGGGCGACCTCGGCCCCGCGGATGTTTCCCGCGGCAGGGTCGGCAGCCCCAGCGCCTCCAGGGCCTCCCCTTCCGCCTCCCCCGCTACCACCAGGGTGACCAGCGCCTGGCCGCGGGCCGCCCAGTGCTCGGCGGCGTCCTGCATCAGGGCGGTGAAGGCCGCCAGGGCGGCCGCGTCCCAGGGGGCGGCGGGCACCACCACCACCCTGGCCCGCCGCGCCTCCCAGCGCAGCTCCGTCAGGCAGTCCCAGGCGGCATCCCAGTTGCGCCCGAAGTAGTCAGGAAACCCCAGGCTCTCCGCCAGGCCGTCGAGCAGCGCCTCGCGGCTCCAGCGTGGGGCCGGCCCGAGGCGGTGCCAGTCGAGCCCCGCCGTCTCGACCATCAGCTCTGCCAGCGCCGCCGCACGCGACGGCTCGAGTCGATAGACGCCGGCATGGGCCGGGTCGCCCAGGTAACGCGCCAGGGCCTCACGCCAGGGCTGCCCGCTCATCGCCGGTCCTCCAGCACCCGGAAGGACGCATAGTGGTCATCGGTGTAGTAGAAGACCTCGGGAGGCTCCCCGCCCGTGACGATGCGCCTCGCCCCGCGATGGGAGAGCCCCGGGGTCTCCACGGTGTACTCGCGGTAGTACCCCCTCGGCTGCCGGGGAAGGTGCCCCTCGCGATTGAAGAAGGTGGTGCCGTCCTGCTCATGGGGGAAGGGGCCGCCACGCTCGATCAGCCGCAGGGTGGCCTCGATCTGCGCCTGGCCCGCCAGGCGCTGCTCCACCGCGGGCGGCTCGTTGCCGCGCTGCCCCAGCTGCCCCTCGAACCAGGAGAGCCCCGCCAGGGCCAGCAGCGCCACCAGCAGTACCTTCTTGATCATCACCCTGCTCCATCACGTCGGAAGGGCCCCATGATGCCGCGAGGCGCCGGCGGCCACCAGCGCCGCACCCGCCTGGGCAGACGCCATGGCCTGGGGTAAGGTGCCGACAGGGGACCACCCTGCCCCACCCCACCTGTTTCCACCAGAGGAGCCTGCCATGACGCTCGCCATCACCCTGCACGTCCTCGCCGCCATCCTCTGGGTGGGCGGCATGTTCTTCGCCTGGATGGTGCTGCGCCCGGTGGCCGCCAGCCAGCTGGCGCCACCCGAGCGCCTGACCCTGTGGCACGGCGTCTTCGAGCGCTTCTTCCCCTGGGTATGGGCCGCCGTGGCGGTGCTGCTGGGCAGCGGCCTGTGGATGCTGTTCGCGGTGTTCGGCGGCATGGCCGGGGCGCGCTGGCACATCCACCTGATGCTGGCGCTGGGCCTGGCCATGATGGCGATCTACCTGCACCTGTGGTTCGCCCCCTGGCAGCGGCTGCGCCGTGCGGTGGCGGCCGAGGCGTGGCCCGAGGGCGGCCGCCAGCTGGCGACGATCCGCCGCCTGGTGGGGATCAACCTGCTCCTCGGGCTGCTGACCAGCGCCATCGCCGCGGGCGGGCGCTACCTGGCCTGACACACGGGCGTCACGGTTCTGTCACATGGACAGGACAGCGATCTGGTAACATCGTGTTTTCGCTGATTGATTCGGGAGATGCGTCTTGCGCATGCTGGCCCTCTACAGCATCAAGGGCGGCGTCGGCAAGACCGCCTCCGCGGTGAACCTGGCCGCCGAGGCGGCCGCCGCCGGCCAGCGCGTGCTGCTGTGGGACCTCGACCCCCAGGCCGCCACCACCTTCTACCTGCGCGCCAAGCCCAAGGTACGCGGCGGGGTCGCCCGGCTGGTCAAGGGCAAGGCCGCCTTCGACAAGGTGATCCGCGCCACCCAGGTCGAAAACCTCGACCTGCTGCCGGCGGCGCTGGCCTCCCGGGAGCTGGACCACCTGCTGGCCGCGCGCCGCGACAACCAGCTCAGGCGGATCCTCAAGCCGCTCCGCGACGACTACGACTTGGTGATCCTCGACTGCCCGCCCAGCCTCTCGACCCTGTCCGAGAGCGTCTTCGCCAGCGTGGACGCGCTGCTGGTGCCCATCGTGCCCACGGTGCTCTCGCTGCGCACCCTGGAGCAGCTGCGCGACTTCCTCGACGCGCGCGACGTCCCCTGCCCGGTGTGGCCCTTCGTCACCCTGGCCGACCGCCGCCGCACCCTGCACCGCGAGATCATCGCCTCGCTGCCGGAGCGCTGGCCGCTGCGCCTCTCCCACGCCATCCCCAGCGCCAGCGTGGTGGAGCGCATGGGGCTCGAGCGCGCCCCGCTGCGCGCCTTCGCCCCGCGCACCGCCCCCGCCCAGGCCTATCACCGGCTGTGGGAGGAGATCGCCCAGCGCCTGGGCTGAGCATCGCTCGCCTTCCAGCCAGCCCGTGCAGGGCAGGGCTTACAGGCTCAGCCCGCAGGCCACCCCGCTGGCCCAGGCCCACTGGAAGTTATGGCCGCCGAGCTCGCCGGTCACGTCCAGCACCTCGCCGATGAAGCGCAGCTGGGGCAGCCCCGCCACGGCGAAGTCACGGGAGGAGACCGCACGGGTATCGACCCCGCCCAGGGTCACCTCGGCGGTGCGCCACCCCTCGGTGCCGGCCGGTTTGAGCCGCCAGCGCTGCAGCGCCTCGGCCCAGGCTTCCAGCCGCGCGTTGCTCTGCTCGGCCAGCACCCCATCGTCGCCCTGCCACTCCACCAGCGCCTGGGCCAGCCGCCTGGGCAGGCGCTCGCCGAGCCAGGTGGAGAGGCGCCGCTTCGGCGTCGCGTCGCGGGCGGCGCGCAGCGCCGCGAAGGCCTCCTCGCCCGGCAGCAGGTCGATGACGATCTCGTCGCCGGGTTGCCAGTGGCTGGAGACCTGCAGCATCGCCGGCCCCGAGAGGCCGCGGTGGGTGAAGAGCAGGGGCTCGCGGTAGCGGCCGCCACGGCAGCTCGCCTCCACCTCGACGCTCACCCCGGAAAGCGCCGCGGCGCGCGCCTTCCAGTGCGAGGTCAAGGTGAACGGCACCAGCGCGGGGCGGGTGTCGGTGACGGCGAGGCCGAACTGGCGGGCGAGGTCGTAGCCGAAGCCGGTGGCGCCCAGGGTGGGAATCGAGAGCCCGCCGGTGGCCACCACCAGGGCGCCGCACTCGATCCGCCCCAGGGAGGTGGCCAGGCGCATCCCCTCGCCTTGGCGCGCCACCGCCTCGACGCGGGTCTTCAGGCGTACCTCCACCCCGGCCCAGTCGCACTCGGTGAGCAGCAGCCGCACGATCTCCTTGCTCGAGTCGGCGCAGAACAGCTGCCCCGGCGCCTTCTCCACATGCTCCACCCCGTGACGCTCCACCAGCTCGACGAAGTGCTCGGGCCGGTAGCGCTTCAGCGCCGAGATGCAGAAGGCGGGGTTGTCGGAGAAGAAGTTCGCCGGGGTGGAGTTGAGGTTGGTGAAGTTGCAGCGCCCACCCCCGGACATCAGGATCTTCTTGCCCGCCTTGTTGGCGTGGTCCACCACCAGCACCCGCCGCCCGGCATAGCCGGCGGTCAGGGCGCACATCAGCCCCGCCGCACCCGCGCCGATCACCACCACGTCGTATCTCACTGGCTTGCCTCCGACTGCCCCGTTGGCGCCCTCGGGCGCGAGGCGCGCATTCTAGCAGCCGGGGCGCGAGGCGCCGAGGCTGGTCAACCATGTACAAGACTTGTACATTGAGCAGGAGACGATTCGGGAAGGGTTGTGCATTGTTGTCACACTCTCGGCCTGCGTCCGGCATAGTCTAGGGAGGCGCGACACGCCGCCCCAACGTCCACCGACAAGATCACGCCCATGCCGCTACCCCTTGCGCTCCGTCCCCTGCCCACGCTGCTCGCCCTGCTGCTGGCCCTGGCCCCCCTGGTGCTGCCCTCTCTCGCCCGGGCCCAGCAGCCCACCGCGGTGATCGCCGCCGAGGCGCGCCTGGACGACTGGTCCGATCCGCTGCAGGCGCTGGGCACCCTGCATGCCGACGAGAGCATCACCCTCTCGGCCACGGTGACCGATATCGTGCGCGAGCTGAACTTCCACGACGGCCAGGAGGTCGAGGCGGGCCAGCTGCTGGTGCGCCTGGCCGATGACGAGGCCCAGGCCGAGCTGCGCGCCGCCCAGGCGCTGCGCGACGAGCGCCGCAACGCCGTCAATCGCCTGAGCCAGCTGCAGCGCCGCAACCTGGCGCCCCGCGGCGACCTGGAGGACGCCCAGGCGCGGCTGCGCCAGGTAGAGGCGGAGATCCAGGCGCTGGAGGCACGCCTGGCCGACTACCGCTTGCATGCGCCCTTCGCCGGGCGGGTCGGCTTTCGCAATGTCAGCGTGGGCAGCCTGGTGACGCCGGGCACCGCGCTGGTCACCCTGGACAAGCTCGACGTGATGAAGCTCGACTTCACCCTGCCGGAGCTGGCCCTGGGCGAGCTCTCGCCGGGGCTGCCGCTCACCGCCACCAGCGGCGCCTACCCCGACAGCCCCTTCCAAGGCGAGATCGCCACCATCGGCACCCGCATCGACCCGGTCAGCCGCAGCGTCACCGTGCGCGCCCTGCTCGACAACCCCGAGGGGCGGCTGCGCCCCGGGATGCTGATGAACGTGGAGGTGCGCCGCGCGCCGCGAAAGACCCTGGTGATCCCCGAGGCGTCGCTGATCCCCGAGGGGCGCCGCCAGTTCGTGCTGACCCTGGATCCCGACGACGCGTACCGGGTGACGCGCCGCGAGATCACCATCGGCGCCCGCCGCAAGGGCGAGGTGGAGGTGCTCGGCGGCCTCCAGGAAGGCCAGCTGGTGGTGGCCCATGGCACCGAGCGGGTGCGCGACGGCCAGCCGACCCGCCTGCTGGGCATCCTCGACGACACCACCACGGTGCCGGAGCTGCTGCGCCAGGGGCGTGACGCGGCGGAGTCCAACGGCTGATGCGCCTCTCCGATATCTCCGTCCAGCGCCCGGTGCTGGCCACGGTGCTGGCCGCACTGATCGTCGCCTTCGGCCTGCTCGCCCTGCAGCGCCTGCCGCTGCAGGAGTACCCTTCCATCGACCCGCCCATCGTCAGCGTCGACACCCGCTATCCCGGGGCCTCGGCCAGCGTGGTGGAGACTCGCATCACCCAAGTGCTGGAGGACCGCATCGCCGGGGTCTCCGGCATCCAGGTGATCTCCTCCTCCAGCCAGGACGGCCGCTCCAGCATCCAGATCGAGTTCGGCCTCGACCAGGACATCGACGCCGCCGCCAACGACATCCGCGACCGCATCTCCGACGCCGCCGGCAACCTCCCCGACGAGGCCGACCCGCCGGAGGTGGAGAAGGCGGACTCCAGCTCCGAGGTGGTGATCTGGCTCTCGCTCTCCGGCGAGGACTACAGCATGGCGGAGCTCACCGACTACGCCAATCGCTACCTGGTGGACCGCTTCTCGATCCAGCCCGGGGTGTCGCGGGTGATCATCGGCGGGGGCCGCGAGTACGCCATGCGGGTGTGGCTCGACGCCGACGCCCTGGCCGCCCGCAACCTCACCGCCGGCGACGTGGCGGATGCCCTGCGCGCCGACAACGTGGAGCTTCCCGGCGGTGCCATCGAGTCGGATTCTCGCCAGTTCATCGTGCGCCTGCCGCGCGGCTTCGCCACCCCGGAGGACTTCCGCGGCCTGGTGCTGGACGAGGCCGCGGACGGCTACCTGGTGCGCCTGGGCGACGTCGCCCGGGTGGAGGTCGGCGCGGTGGAGGAGCGCACCATCTTCCGCGGCAACGGCACCCCCATGGTGGGGCTGGGCATGGTCAAGCAGTCCACCGCCAACGTGCTGGAGATCTCCCGCGAGGTGCAGGCCGAGATGGCCCGCCAGCAGCCGGGGCTCCCCGAGGGCATGACCCTGGCGCTGAACTTCGACTCCTCGGTGTTCGTCGAGGGGGCCATCTCCCAGGTGGTGCAGACGCTGTTCATCGCCATGGGCCTGGTGGTGGTGGCGATCTTCCTGTTCCTCGGCAACCTGCGCACCACCCTGATCCCCGCCGTCACCGTGCCCATCGCGCTGATCGGTGCCTTCGGCGCCCTGGCGGCGATGGGCTTCACCATCAACCTGCTCACCCTGCTGGCGCTGGTGCTGGCCATCGGCCTGATCGTCGACGACGCCATCGTGGTGCTGGAGAACATCCACCGGCGCATGCACGACCACGGCGAGACCCCGCTGGTGGCCGCCTTCCGCGGCACCCGCCAGATCGCCTTCGCGGTGATCGCCACCACCCTGGTGCTGATCGCGGTGTTCGTGCCGCTGAGCTTCCTGCAGGGCGACATCGGCCGGCTGTTCTCGGAGTTCGCCCTGACGCTGGCCGCCGCGGTGGCCATCTCCAGCCTGCTGGCGCTGACCCTGACGCCGATGATGGCCTCCAAGATCCTCAAGGCGGGCATGCACGAGGGGCGCCTGGCCCGCGCCGTGCAGTGGGCGCTGGAGCACGTGCGCTGCGTCTATCGCCGCCTGCTGGAGCGGGTGCTCAGGCTACGCCTGCTGGTGGTAGCGCTGTTCCTGGCGCTGATCGGCGGCATGCTGTGGCTCAACGCCACGCTGCCCAACGAGTACACCCCCCAGGAGGACCGCGGCAACTTCTGGGTGCTGGTCAACGGCCCGCCCGGCGCCACCTACGACTACATGCTCGACTACATGGACGAGATCGAGGCGCGCCTGCTGCCCATGGTCGAGACCGGCGAGGTGGAGCGCGTGGTGGTGCGCGCCCCGCGGGGCTGGGGCAACATCGAGAACTTCAACAGCGGCTTCGTGATCGTCAACCTGGCCGACTGGGGCGAGCGCCGCTCGGCCTGGGCGATCATGGACGAGATTCGCCAGACACTCGCCGACCTGCCCGGGGTGCGCGCCTTCCCGGTGATGCGCCAGGGCTTCGGCTCCAGCGTCGAGAAGCCGGTGCAGTTCGTGCTCGGCGGCGGCACCTACGAGGAGCTCGAGAGCTGGCGCGACACCCTCTTCGCGCATATCCGCGAGGACAACCCCCGCCTCACCGGCCTGGACAGCGACTACGAGGAGACCCAGCCGCAGCTCGAGGTGAGCATCGACTACCAGCGCGCCGCCGAGCTCGGGGTCACCGTCACCGAGATCGGCCGCACCCTGGAGACGCTGCTGGGCGGACGCACCGCCACCCGCTACATCGACGACGGCGAGGAGTATGACGTCATCCTCGAGGGCGCCCCCGGTGCCCGCTCCAGCCCGAGTAGCCTGGAGAGCCTGCAGGTGCGCTCCCAGCGCAGCGGCGAGCTGATCCCCCTGGCCAGCCTGGTGACCCTGGCCGACTTCGCTGGCCCCAGCACCCTCAACCGCTTCAACCGCGTGCGCGCGATCACCATCGAGGCGGACCTGGCCGACGGCTACCCGCTGGGCGAGGCGCTGGATTACCTGGAGGAGGCGGTGCGCGAGGTGCTGCCCGCCGAGGCCCAGACCGACGTCAAGGGCGCCTCGCGGGACTACCGCGAGGCCAGCGGCGCCACCGTCTTCCTGCTGGGCATGGGCATCCTGGTGGTGTTCCTGGTGCTGGCCGGCCAGTTCGAGAGCTTCGTGCACCCCTTCGTGATCATGCTCACCGTGCCCCTGGCGCTGTGCGGCGCCCTACTCGGGCTCTACCTCACCGGGCAGTCGCTCAACATCTACAGCCAGGTGGGGCTGGTGATGCTGGTGGGGCTCGCCGCCAAGAACGGCATCCTGATCGTGGAGTTCGCCAACCAGCTACGCGACCAGGGGATGGCCTTCCACGAGGCGCTGGTGGAGGCCTCGGTGACCCGCCTGCGCCCCATCGTGATGACCGCCGTGACCACCATGGCGGGCGCCGTGCCGCTGATCGTCTCCAGCGGTGCCGGCGCCGAGACCCGCCTGGTGATCGGCATCGTGATCCTCTGCGGCCTGGCCGCCGCCACCCTGTTCACGCTGTTCGTGGTGCCGGTGGCCTACGACCTGCTGGCACGCCGCACCGGCTCCCCGGGCGAGGTGGCCAGGCGCCTGGAACACGAGATGGCGGCCACCCCGGAAGGGCACTGAGCCCGCGCCACGCGAAGACGGCCACCCCAGGGTGGCCGTCTTCGCGTGGCAGGCTGGATCGACGCCGTCAGCAGTCACCGATACGTCGGCCGGTTACCTCGGTGTTCATCACCATCTCGCCCATCTGCGGCGACTGCACCGTGACCGTCACCTCGCCCTCGGTGGTCTCGCCGAGGAAGTCCATATGGCCGACGATGTCCGCCTGGCCGCCCTCGGCCGCGCACATCATCCGGTAGTCCATGCCGTCGACGGAGACGCTGTGCTCGAGCAGCTCGCAACCCTCCTCCGCCTCGATCATCTGGAAGTCGGGGTCGTCGAGGTCACCCTGGGCGATGCACTCGCGGGTGGTCTCGGTCTGGTCGGGAATCGGCAGGTCGCCAGCCACCGAGGTGGTGCTGGTGAACTCCCACTCCCCCGGCACGATGTTGGGGGTCTCGGCCTGGGCGGCGAGGGGCAGCGCCAGCAGCAGGCCGGCGGCGATGGCGGGGAAGGACGTGGTGCGCAAGGACATGGGACTCTCCCTGTGGTGGATTCGTCACCAGCATAGCCGAGAGCCGCCGCCCGGACACCTCGCCACGCGATCCTCGCGCCCGCCCCGTAAACCTCTTGCATTCGCGCACTTAGCTCGTTACCATACGCGCCGTTCTGACGCGAAAGGCGAGCCGCCCGGGCGTGAGAACCACATTGCGGAGGGGTGTCCGAGTGGTCGAAGGAGCACGCCTGGAAAGTGTGTAAGTCGAAAGGCTTCGAGGGTTCGAATCCCTCCCCCTCCGCCACCGAATTATGAAGGCGAGTCAACCACTTAGGTCGGCTCGCCTTCTTCGTTTCTGGCCGCTGGGAGCGGGTTTGGGAACAGTCCTGGGAACGGCTACAGCTCGAGCTGCTTCTCGATGAGCGCGGGGATGTCCGGGCCGTCGCTGCGTATCCACTTGCCGTAGCGGCGCTGGATCATAGTGATGGTGGCGTGGCCGACGTGGCCGGCGATCCAGTGCAGCGGCACGACGCCCAGGGAGAGCAGCTGGCTGATGAAGGTATGCCGGCACTGGTTGGGCCCGCGATAGCGGACGCCCGCCTTCTTGAGGTGGGTCTTCCAGAAGCGCTCACGGATGGCGTTCTCGTAGAACGGCTGGTTGTTCCTGGAGTTGAGGAACACCAGGCGCAGCTTCTCCTTGCGCACGGTGCGGTTATCGCGGTCGACGACCTCATAGACGCGCGCCGGCAGCTTGCCGGTGAGAGCGTATTGCTCCTGGAGCGCTTCGCGGGCCGGCTTGAGCAGGTGGTGAACGCGCGTGGAGCGCTTGGTCTTCGTCACCTTGAAGCGGCTGCGCACCACCGCGCGGCGGTAGCGGATGATCCCCTTCTCGACATCGAGCACGTCCTCCCATGCCAGGGCCTGCGCCTCGGAGATCCTGGGCCCATCGAAGAGCGCGAACTTGATGAGGTTGAGCTCTTGCACGCGCTTCGTGGGCGCCTCGAGGATCTTGGCGATCTCGCTGCGGGTGAAGGGATCGGGGTCTTCGTCATCCGGCAGACGGATGGTGATGCCGTGGGTTGGGTCGAAGATCGTCTTGTTGCGGGTGGCGTAGAGCCGGAAGGTCTGGCGCATGATGCTGACGATCTCCTTGATCGTCTTGTTGGCCAGGCGCTTCGCGAGGTCGTTCTGAATCCAGTCCTGGAGCTCGATATGGTCGATGCTCTCGGCCTGCACCTCGCCCCACTTGGGGCGCACATGCGTCTCGGCCTTCGACTTGATCCCGCGGAAGCTGGAGAACGCCAGCTCGTTCTCCTTGATGGCGAGCCAGAGGTCCAGGTAGTACCCGAACTGGTTCTTGTGCAGGCGCGGCGACTCGGGGAAATGGCGGGCATAGTCGAAGGTGCCCGACTCGATCTCGTAGTTGATGATGGTGGCCAGGCGCTTCGCGTGGGCGATGTTCTTGTCGCTGGCCGTACCGGGCAAGCGCTCGCGGCACAGCTCGCCCTGCCACCGGAAGTACACGCGCACGGTGTTTCCGCGCACCTCGACGCCGTTTGCCATGGTGCCTCCTGATGCCTGTAAGGGCATACAGTCTAAGACAATCCACGACAAACGGCAGCCTGCTAGGCGCTTGCGCGGTGACGAGCACGCCAGCGATAGAAGCGCTGCTGGATGCCCTTGAAGGTGCGGGCGGCTTCGGGGTGGTGATCCAGCTCGGCGCGGCTCTGGATGCGGCAGGCCGCGCACAGCCAGTCGCGGGCATCCTGCTCGCTGTGGGTGCCGTCCGGCAGCTGCGCCTCGCTGAGGCCATGCTTGTAGCGCCGGCGCTTGTCCAGGTAGAGGCAGAACTCGGCATCCTGGCAGAGGATGCCGGCCTGCCGGGCGACCTGCCCGCCCTTGGGCGTCTCGGTCACGATCTTCCCTCCTGTCATGCGTTCGAACACGCCCCTCACCGGCTCTTGGTGCAGGCAGCTTCCCGCGGGCGCGGTGTAGGTCGGCTGGTGGCTACTCATCGGCGAGCTCTTCGTCCTCAGTGGCCTCCATGCTCGCCAGGGTCCTGCGCAGCTCTTCGACCTGGGCGCGCAGGCCGAGGACTTCCCGGGCGAGGCTATAGGCGGTGCGGCCGTCCGCCAGATCGGTGGCCGCGTCGTGGGTCTCGAAGTTGTTCACGGCTGTGGCTCCTTGGCGGCGGTGGCGAGCTGCTCGAAGACGCCGGCCAGACGGCAGCTGGGGAACAGCAGGGTTACGGCCTGGTCGCTCATGCGCCAAACCTGCTTGGCATCGAGCAGTGCCTGGTGGCAGCGCTGTACCTGGGCGGCATGGTGGATGCGCTCGCCGGCCTGGGCGTCGCGCAGAAAGGCGCGGGCGAGCTCGATGTTGGGTTCGCCCAGGCTCAGGGCCCCGAGGGCCCTGATGATGGCGTAGTCGCGCGGGTCGATGGCGGTAGCGGTGTCGGTCATGCCTGCGGTCCTCGCTCGAGTTGCTTGAGGGCCTTGCGCGCGGCGGAGGCGAAGGCCTTGCGGTGGCTGGTCTTCTCGGCCTGGGTGGCATTGAGGCGGACCAGGGCGCCGGCGCAGAGCTCCATGGCCTGAGCCGGGCTGTCCTCGGCCAGGCGGTTGAGCGAGATACTGGCGTCCTGGGCGCTGGTGTTGAGCAGCGCGCTGATGCGGTCGATCTTGGCGGGGTGCATGGTGGTGCTCCTTAGAAGTGGCTGCGCTCGGGCGCCTCGGCGCCCGGCTGCTGGATGACGTGGATCTGGGTGACGCGCGGCGCGAAGTGGCTGGCCACGCCGACGCCGGCCTGGAACATCACGCCCAGGGCGAAGCCGAGGGCGATCAGGCGCAGATAGACGCGGGTGCTGGGCTTAACGTGCATTGGGCTGGTCCTTCACCCACTTCCCGAATTGCGTCTCCTTCGGGCCGATGAAGTACAGGCACTTATCGCCATGGAGGGCGCCAGAGCACGCGAGCCGCCGAGGTACGCACGGAAGCCCCTCTTTCTCTTCGAATGGAAACTCGACGCACGCCTTTTCTTGCCCGTTGCTCGCAGAAAGTGTCCTGGCTTTGTTTGAATCAGACGCCCGGATGCCAATAACGCGGTCGTCAGGGATGCCCCACATGACGACCTTGTCACCGACTCCAAGCCCAGCCTTTTTCAACTCGGAAAGCGGGATGTAGAGGATGATTGAGCGCCTGCCAGTTGATGGACGCTGCATAGCGGAAATGGCAATCTGGAAAGTAGCCTTCCGCCGCCCAGCCTTGGGACGCTGCTTGCTCTTCTGCTCGTCGAACTTGATAACCTGGTTAAACATTGCTCTCTCCTGGTTGTCGTGCCGCCTACGCCATTGGCGGCTGTTTGCCCTGCTGGGCGGTTAACGGTGGCGGAGATGCTTCGCCTGTTGTTCACGAATGCCCTGGCACTCGATGCAGGTGGTGGCCCAGGGCGCGGCGTTGCGGCGCGGCGCCGGGATCTCGGTGCCGCAGTCTTCGCATTCGGGGTTGGTGGCCGGAGCGCTGGGTAGCAAGCGGCTGGCCAGGCTGCCCTCGAGGCGAAGCTCCATCAGCTCGTTGGCGATATCGGCGTTGTCGGCCATGGCTCAGCCCTCCCCGCCGGTTTCGATCAGCCAGAAGCGCTGCATCAGGCGGTCGCCGTCATCCAGGTACTCGTGCAGCTCGCGGCCGGTGAAGGTCGCCCACTCGATGACAACCAGGGCGGCGTCCTGGAGATCCCGGTCGATCACGCGCAGGCGGGTGAGCTCCAGCGGCCACTCGGGGCCGTTATAGATGGCGAGCAGAAGGCGGCGGCAGTGGTGGCTCTGGCCGCTGTCGCCCTGGGCGACTTGTGCCAGGCGGCTCAGGGCCGTTGGGCCGAGTTGCTCGACCCGGGCCAGACGCTGCTCGGCATCTGCCTCGGCGGCTTGCATGGCCTCCAGGGCCTGGCGGCTACGCTCGTTGAGGCGCTGGGTAAGGTTGGGCATGGTCATGAGGCGCTCCTTGCGGGTTGCGGGGCTTGTTGGGCGCGGCGGCTGCTGGGGTGCGGCAGCCGTGCCAGGGAGATGCCGAGCTTGCGGGCGATATGGTCGAGCCCGGCATCGGTGAACTCGGTGCGGCCGTAGTGCGTCCAGCCGCAAATGGGGTGCCAGTAGGTGCCGGTGGCCACCACCACCAGGTTGACGCGGCCGCGATAGGGGCCGGCCGGCAGGTTGTCGGCGCCCAGCACGCCGGCCTCGCGCAGCTGGCGGGCCAGGGTGTTGCGGCCGAGGTTGAGCAGCGGGGCGGCCTGATCGAGGGTGTAGGTGCGGTGGCTCATGGCGGTCTCCTTCAGGCTTGGAAGATCCAGCACTTGACGCTTGCGTTGCCGAGACGGATCTGGCTGCGCACGGTGCGGTTGGCGTCGACGAACTTGCGGGTCTTGCTGCCGCGCAGGTAGCGCTTGAGCTCGCGCATGTCGGGCACGCGCAGCTTGTAGTCGGCGCACTTGCGCTCGAAGTCCTTGAGGTTGATGGCGATCTGCTCGGCACGCTTGCCGTAGTGGTTGAGCAGGGGCTCCTCGCTGAGCCCTTCCAGGAACTCGAAGGTCTCCCAGAACTCGGCGACCATGGGGTGGTCGGCGTTGATGGCCTGCTGGCGTTCGCGGGCCATCTGCCACACCTGGCCGCAGGCGAGGTCGATGGTCTGGGCGTTGAACAGGCCCAGCCCCTCGGGCCCCAGGCACTCCACCAGGGCGGCCAGCTGGCCGTGGCACTTGGCGATGCGCAGCACCTTGATCTCTTCGTCCTGGGCGAGGCGGTTGGCGTACTCGCGGCCCTTGGCGGTGACGTGCTCGAGCAGCGCCGCCTCGCGGGTGGCCACGTCCAGGGCGAACTGGCTGACGTGCTCAATCTCGGCCTTCTCGAGGGCCTCGGCGAGCTCTTTGGTCTGGTGGTTCTGGCCTTCGCGGGTGAAGTGCAGGTGGCAGATGCGGGTCTGGATGGCCTCGCCGGCCTGCACCGCGGCGTTCTGGCTGATGACGATGGCGCCCCGGAACGGCGGCTCATAGGTGTCGTTGCCGCTGTTCTTCACGCCCCGGGCGCGGATGCTGCGGCCGTTGAAGGCGGTCTTGAGTTCGTCCCAGTCGAACTGCTTCTGCTTGGCGCCGCCCTCTTGCTCGCGGTCGGACTCGATCAGCACCACGGGCAGGTTGGAGACCTGGGCGAAGTTGCGCGCCCGGGCCGGCATGGTCGCCTTGGAAGGGTCGAAGCCCTCGTAGTCGCGGCGGCCCACCAGCTTCCACAGGAACTCGATCAGGGTGGACTTGCCGGCGCCGGCCTCGCCGACGATCTCCAGGAACGGGAAGCTGCCCATCTCGGCGCGCAGCTGCTCGGCGAGCAGGCTGCCCAGCCAGAACGCCAGGGCGACCACGCCGCGGCTGCCGAAGGCGCCGAACAGCTGGCGGGTCCAGTCGGTGCGGTACTCCTTGCGCTCGGGGTTGAGGTGGAGGGTGACCGACTGGCTCAGGGTCTTGAGGTGGCGGCGCGGTCCGAGCTCGAAGTAATCCTCGCTGTTGATCTTGATCAGCTTGCCGCCGGCCACGGCCAGGTCGCCGAACACGTAGGCGCCGTGCTCCTTGCTGTAGCCGATGAAGTCGATGGTCTCGACCGTCTTGATGTTGCCGATCTGGTCCTGGAGGAGCGTGTCGAGCTGCTGGCTGGTGCCCGTCCACACGGCGCCCGGGGCCACGCCGAGCAGGCGCTTCTTGAACTCGCTGGCACTGGCCAGCTGGCCGCCGCTGAAGGTGTTCTTCACCGGCGCCTGGCCGGCGGGGAACTCGACGCGGTAGTAGTACCAGCTCTCGTCGGTGACCGGGTTGGCCTGGTAGTAGAGCGCCGTGGGGAAGCAGGTGCAGATGCGCTTCACGCTGCCGGCCTGCTCCAGCGCCGCCTCGCGCAGCGCCGGGTTGAGCTGCTGCTGGTCGCCGCCATCCTCGCCCTCGGCACGCACGGCGCGGTCGAAGGCGTCCATGTCGAGCTTCCACCACCACAGCTGGGCGCGGTACTCGAACCAGAACTCGCGCCGCTCGGTGCGCTTGTACATGATCAGCGCCTTGGCCATGGGGCTCTCGGCCAGCAGCAAAGCGCCGTGGTAGCGGTAGGTTTCCAGGTGCTTGTCGGTGAGCTCGCCGCGCTGGTGGGCGTCGTTCCAGTCGGCGCGGCCGCCGCCGGGGATCTGCGCCGCGCGGCACTCCCAGCCAGCGGCGCGGGCGCGCTCCACATGCTTGAGGGTGCCCTTCTGCCCGGCGCGGTTGCTGTCCAGCGCCCAGACCAGGGTGGGCCGCGAGGTGCCGGCCTGGCGGGCGGCATCCGCCAGCTGCTCGAGGGCGGCCTCGGGGTAGTTGGTGCAGCTCATCGCCGAAACGGCGGCCTTGCCGTGGTGGTAGAGCGCGATGGCATCGAAGATGCCCTCCACGATCCACACCTCGCCGGCCTCGACGAGATCCTCGGGGGAGAGCGCCGGCGGGCACCACCACTGGCCTTTGTAGCGGCCCACGAAGTTGGCCTTCTGCTTGCCGAAGCGCTCGGGGTTATCCAGCAGGCGCTCCCAGTAGGCGCCGCCGGGGAGTTGGAAGCGCACGGTGGCGGTGCCGCCGATGTTGGGCTTCCAGTAGCTCTCCTGGGTGTACCAGCCGTGGATGCGCTCCAGCTCGAAGCCGCGGCCATCGCGCAGGTAACCGTCGGCGACCGGAGTCTTGCTGGCGGGCGCCTGGCTTGCCGGCTGATCGGCGTGCGGCGCGTAGCGCTCGCTCCACGACTGGAACAGCTCGGGGAACAGCTCCTTGACGTGGATCTGCGCGCCGCAGTTGTTCTCGCGCCCGCACTTCAGCATCCACGGCGCCTCGGCGGCGATGTATGCCTCGCGCTTGCCGCAGTCGGGGCACTGCACCTTCTGCAGGTACGGCCCACGCTCTTCGGCGCGGTAGTCGCGCATCAGGCGCGCGAGGATGTCCTGGCGCAGCGATGGATTCACGCTGTGCCTCCTATTCCGTGGAGTGAAAGGGTTACTGCGAGAGGGCGGCAGGCTCGGCGTTGACCACACGCGCCCTGCCCTGGCCGCGGGCCTGCTCTAGCAGGTGCAGCAGGTCATCGGTGGTGAAGGCGATGGCGCGGCCGTTCAGGGTGCGCAGCACCACCACATGCGCGGTGGTGGCATCGGCGTCGATATGAGCCAGCTGGCTGACACTGGACGTCTCGGCGTAGGCCTGGATGGCCTGCACCTCGGCGGTGCGCTGGCTGGCCCCGGTGGCTTCCATCAGGTAGGCGGTCAGCCCCTCGATGGCGGCGACCCGATCCAGGCGGTGGCCATGGCGGAACATCCACTGGATGGCGAGGTTGTGCGGGTCCAGCTGGTGAACGGCGGCACGCGGGGCGATCTGGGTGGCGGCGTTGATCATCATGGCGATCTCCTCAGTGGTTATTGATCTCTTCGAGCCAGCTGCTGCGGGCGCCTGGGTCCAGCGGGATGCGCAGCTCACGGCGAGGACAGCGGCTTGCATTGGTGGTGGTGGCGAACTCGATCAGGAGCTTGCCGCCCCAGCCGCACTCGGGGTTCACGCACTGGGCGTACACCTCGTAGAACACGGGGCTCGGGCGCTTGCTGGTGCGTGTGATGGCGCGCTCGTCGCAGTGGGGGCAGGTGATCCTCACCGGGGGTCTCCTTTCACTTCGTAGAGGGCGCGGCCGCGGCCAGTGAGGCCCTGGGCGCCGCGGCGGATGCGCCGGCGCAGCAGCCATTCGGCGGCCTGCTCGAGGTTCTCCAGCCCCTGCTGCTCGCGCACGGCCTCGAGGACGGCCTTGGCTTGCTGGTCGAGATCCAACGGTTGTTCCGGCATGCGTGACCTCGGATGCACGGTGGAAATGGGGGCGGCGCTCAGCCGGCGTGGGAGGCGACACTGCCTTCCAGGGCGGCGGGGTCGATGCCGAGCACGTCGCGGGCTTCCTTCATCAGCATCTGGCGCATCACCTCGGCCTTGGGCACGCCCAGGTAGTTGGCCAGCGCGGTGATGACGTCGCTCTCGTACTGGTCGAGGTAGACGGTGGCCTTGGTGCGGATGCGTTTCGGGTCCTGGTACATGGCGGGTTTCCTTATGCAGCAAGACGGAGCGGTGAGTTACAGCAGCGGCATCTGGTCGGGCTGGCGGCCTACCAGGGCAAGATCGGGAAGCGGCTTGCCGATCAGGCGGTACAGGTCGCGCAGCTCGCCGACGAGCACGGACTGCTGGAAGGCGTTGCGGCAGCGCATCAGGTCGCGGGTGATAGCGGTGATCTGGCGAGAGAACGCCAAGCGCTCCTTCTGGGGCACGTGGCCGAAGAAGCCCTGCTTGCGAATGGCGGGCAGCACCTCGCCGCACACCCAGTTGGCGAAGGACACGGCCTGGGGCTTGTTGGAGCGGAAGGTGGTCCGGTACACGGCCGCCTCAGAGATGAAATATGTCTCCTTGGTGCCGAAGCTGGTCCGGAGATACAGGACCACCTTCCAGGTTTCGGGCAGGTTTCGGAGACCAGCTCCGCCTTTCCAGGTGATACCGAGCGCGTCGAAGACGTCCTTGGCGCAGAACCAGGCTTCGCCCTTGTCGTCGGTGGCGGTGCGCACCTCGGCCTCGTGGAAGAGGAAGGGGGTGGCGAGCGGCTGCATGTCGGTGATGGCGTTCATGGTGGGCTCCTGGTGGCGATCAGCTGGCGTTGAGGGTGTCGTCGGCGTAGCCCTGCATGCCGCGCAGCATGAGCATGCGCAGGGTGCCGGAGAGGCTGCGCATCTCCTGCTCGGCGATGGCCTTGAGCTGCTCGCGTTCTTCGGGGGTGATCTGGGTCATCACCTGCTGGTTGCAGCCGTTGGGGCTGCGGGTGTAGGCGATGCCCGGTGTGCGAATGGTGTCTTTCAAGCTCATGGGGTAGGCTTCCTTTGTGTAATTACTGACAAGGGGCGATGCGATGGGGCACCAATTGTTTCCCAAGCTGGGCGAGGTGCAGGGCGACAACTTCAGCAACCTGCTCTATGCGGTGGCGGCGAATATCGAAGACACCCTGCTGCTGGCCGGCGCCACGCCCGGCGAGGACTACACCCGGCTGGACCTGCTGCGCCTGGCCGAGCCCTACGTGCGCGAGCGGCACCGCGATGCGGTAGCGCGCGGCGGCGCGGGGCTGGGCATTCACTGGCCGGCGGATGTGGTACATGGCAAGGCTCCTTAGCGGCCGTCATAGAGGCGGGCGAGCTTGCGCTGGCGGAAGTGCTCGGCCAGGTGTTCGCGCAGGCTGACCAGGGCGTCCTCGATGGCGTCTTCGTCGCGGCCTTGGGCCACCAGGGCGACGGCCAGCTCGGCGACGGCGCGGTCGGTGTGCTCGTCTTCCGCCGCCTCGATGCGAGCCAGCGGGTTGTCGCCGCGCAGCGCTGGCGAGGCGTAGGCCAGCACCGCCTCGCGCATGGCGGGGGTGCAGCAGGCGAGATCGACCACGATGCCGCGCATTTCGATCAGCTCCTGCTCGGCGTCGCGCAGCGCCTGGCGGCGGTGGGCCATCGCGGTGGCGGTGAAGGTGTCGGTCATGGCGGGCTCCTTTGGCTCGTTTCGGATTAACGCTTATTGCTTTGTGGATTCATTTGAGTCGAAGCATGGAATCAAACGGATTGCCTGTCAAGGGCAAAAGTGACCTTTATGGATTCAATAGGATCAAGGCTTCGTGAAGAGCGTGATCGTCTTGGTTTCACACAGACCGAAATGGGCGAGATTGCTGGCGTTACGAAGAACACTCAGCGCCTGTATGAAACCGATCAGCGAAGCCCGAAAGCGGACTACCTGGTTGCGCTTGATGCGACCGGCGTTGATGTTGGATATGTGTTGACCGGGCGCCGCCAGGAATCCACTGGCCGGCCGCCGGCGGCCTATCGGGTGGATGACGGCGCCCCGCTTCCGGCAGCCGCCGGCCCCGGTCCGGGCATGGCCGCGGTGGCGCTGTATGACGTGGAGGGCGCGGCCGGCGATGGCCGCTCGCTGGAGGGCGAGCGAGTAGAGGGCGAGCTCTACTTTCCCGAGGCGCAGCTGGCCGCCCTGGGCGTGAGCCCCGGCCAGGTGGCGGGAGTAAAGGTGCGCGGCGATTCGATGGAGGGCACGCTCGACGACGGCGACTGGGTGCTGGTGGACCTGGCCAACCGCGACCCTCGCCGTTCCGGGGTGTTCCTGCTGTGGCAGAGCGGCGAGCGCCGCATCAAGCGGGTGCAGCGCCTGCCCGGCGGCGCGCTGCAGCTGATCAGCGATAACACGCACTACCCGCCGGAGATGATCCGGCCCGAGGATATGCGCGACGTGGAGATCCTCGGGCGCTGCGAGGTCAGGATCGGGCGGGTGTCGTGAGGCAGGCGGCAGCAGACCGCCATTCGACCAGCCCCGGGCGGGGCATCAGTACGCAAGGAGGGAATATGGAGGGATTCAACTTCAACTTCTGGCTCGTCATTGGCCTGATGGTCGCGTTCTTCGCGTTCAGGGCCTGGCGCAACGAAACCCGCGGTAAGAAAAAGGCATCGGGGTCGCTGGTGGTGCCGCCTGGTGTTCACCATGTCCAGATCGACTACATGGATCAGCGCGGCAAGATGACCACCCGCGAGATTACGGCGCATCGGCATCGTGGCGGCAAGGTCTACGCCTATTGCCACCTTCGGCACGGTGAGCGCACCTTCCTGGTCGAGAACATCATCGGCCCGGTGACGGACATGGAGACCGGCGAGCTTCTGGACGCCGAGGCCTGGGCGGAGAGCCTGTAGCCCATGCAACTGACCTACCTTGGCCCGCTGTGTGCGGGCCTTTCTCATCCGGTAGCGGCGGAGATCGACGCCGAGCGTTTCCCGGCGAGCTGCTATGCCGTTGAGGTGTGCGATGGCGCCGGGGTGGCCGGGCCGATCATCGAGGGCGACCTGCTGGTGGTGGATGAGGCACGGCCGGTGCAGCACGCGGACCTGGTGGTGATGGAGACGGCCGAGGGGCTGCGGCTGTTCCGCAGCCACCGCATCGGCGGCAGCTTCCGCCTGGTACCGGCCAGCGGCGGCGAGGGACAGCGCGCACGGCCGGAGACGTGCCGGGGCGTGGTGGTAAGGCAGGCGCGGGTGTGTGCGGCGTAAGGAGAGGACGATGATTCAGCTTGATGAGCAGGTGACGGGCGCTGCCTTGATGCGCTTCTTGCGCGAGCGCGGAGTGCCGGATGCTTGCCCGATGTGCGGCGCTGGCCATATGAGCCTTTCGGTGCATGACCCGGCGGGCGTGCTGGAAGACGAGGCGCCGGCGGTGCGGGTGATCCATGTGATGGATGACGGCTCCCGCCGGGGCTACGGCGAGTTCCTGCGGGTGTGTCCGCGCTGCGGGTTCATCCACTATATTCGCGACATCGAGGTATTGGCATTCCTGGAGGAAGGGGGCGAGAATGGCGGTTAAGAAAGTCACCGATTTGAGGCCGCTGGATGGCGGCGGGGAGCCACCGGATATGGAACAGCGCTTGAGGCACTTGGAGCAGGAAGTTCACACCATTCGCGAGACCATGGCGACCCGGCAGGATCTGGCGGGCGAGGCCGGCAGCCTGCGCACTGAGCTGTACAAGGCGCTCAACGCCCAGACCTGGAAGATCATCGGGCTGATGGGCGTGATGACGGGCTTGTTCACGGTGATCGTGAAGTGGTTGTGAGCGCCTGACCCCGCCCTGCCCTATTGCGCCCCGGCCATGTGCCGGGGCGCTTGCGTTATGAGGTGGCGCCTCAGCTGCCCTGAATCTCGAGGGTGATGCCGCCGGTGTAGGCGGTGTCGGTGAGTTCGTGGGTGACCTCGGTGATCAGCCAGGGGCGGGCGTCGATCTCGGCCTTGAAGCCCTGTAGGCGAACGGGGGTTTCGGGGTAGAGGTCGGGCCGGCCTTCGGCGAGGGTGAGCGAGCACTCGGCGCCACCGCGCTGGAGGCGCTGCCATTCGCTCTTGGCGGCGGTGACGGCGTCGTCGCGGGTGGCGTAGGTGTGGCGCAGGCGCTTGAGGTTCTCGTCGCTGCCGGCGATGACCTCGGCGCGCTCGGCGGCGTCGGGGTCGTGCCAGTAGGCGAGCACGCCGGTGAAGGCTTCGCGGTCGGCCTCCACGTAGCGGTGGCTGTCGCCGACGTTGCGGCTCAGGGTGACCGGCGGGATGGGTTGGCCGCTGGCGGTGGCGGCCTGGCCGGCGGGCATGAACAGCAGGTTGCCGGCCTTGATGGTGGCGATGGCATCAAACTGCTCGGCCAGGCGGGTGAGGAAGTGCAGGTCGCTCTCGTCGGTCTGGTCGATGTGCTCGAGATAGACGCCCTGGAGCGTGGCGCCGATGGCGGGCTCGAGCCCATGGCGGCCGGCGATGGTGGTGACGATGTCGGCCAGGGTGAGTTCGTGCCAGCTCTGCGAGCGCTTGCCGGGGAGCCGCTGACGCATGTCGGCGCTGCGGGCGCGGATGGTGAGCGCATCGGGGGCGCCGGCGTGCTCGACCTCGTCGACGATGAAGGTGCCGCGCTCGACCAGGCCCTGCTCGGCCCAGCCCAGGGCGAGGGTGAGCTCGGCGCCGTGGCGTGGCAGGGCCAGGCGGCCGTCGTGGTCGGCGAGGGTGATATCGAGCTGGTCGGCCTCGAGGCCGCGGCGATCGGTGAGGCGCAGGCGCATGAGGCGGCCTTCGAGCTCGGGGCTGATGACCTGGCCGGCGAGGGTGAGGCGGTAGCTGGGGCGGCGCGCGGGGCGGCCCTGGTAGGCGGTGGGGATCATGCGAGCAGCCCCGTGGCGGCGCGCACCAGGGCGCCGTTCAGGCTGCCGAGCAGGTCGGCGCGGCGGTCGTCGACCCGTTGCAGGGTGAGGCTGAAGGCGATGCGCTGGGCGCTGCCGTCGCGCATCTGGTGGCTCTTGGTCTCTTGCAGGCTCTCGATCACGAACAGGCCGTAGTAGGTGCCGTTTCCCTCGATCAGTGGCCAGGCGGCGCCCTCGTCGGCCATGGCGCGCAGCTGGTCGAGGTTCTGCTGGCCGCCGGTGAAGTGCGGCAGCAGGGTGCCGGTGAGGGTGATGGTGTCATCCCCCGGGCCGAGGAACTGGCGCGCGGGGCGCTGCCCTACCCTGCCCTGGCCATCGTGGCGCCAGTTGGCCTGGCGCTGGAGCTCCTGGTACGGCGCGGTACCCAGGGCGAAGACGAACATGCCGTAGGCCATCATCATGGCGGTGGCTCCTTGTGTGGCGAGCGTCAGTCGATGTCGTGGAAGGCGCTGCGCCGGCGGGCGGCGGCGTCGCGCTCGGCGGCGGCCAGGGCGCGCTGCACCTCGGCGGCCACGCGCTGGGCCAGGGCCTGCTCGTCCATGCCGGGGGCGGCGTGAACATGGATGTCGCCGATGGTAACGCTGCTGCTTCCGCCGCTTGGCGCGGTGAGCGGCGGGCGGGCGTCGAAGGCGGGCATGCCCAGCGGGGCGCCCTGCCCGGCGGGGGCACCGCTGGCCGCGGCGGCGGCGCCCAGGGCGAGCCCGGCCTGCTGCAGGCGGCGGGTGAAGGCGCCCATCTCGCGCAGGGGCTGGTCTTCGCCGCGCTCGATGCCGGCCTGGTAGCCCTGCATGGTGTTGACGCCGAACTCGGCGAACACCTTGGAGGGCGAGTTGATGCCGAGCTTGTCCTTGAACCAGTTGGTCACCGCGCCGGCGGTGGCGCCGATCTTGTCCTTGAGCAGCTGCCACTTCTCGTCGATGCCGTTGATCAGGCCGTCGAGCAGGTTGGCGCCGAAGCCGGCGAACACCCTGGAGGGGCTGGCGATGCCGAGCTTCTCCTTGAACCAGCCGGTGATGCCGCTGGCCATGCCGCTGATCTTCTCGCGCAGGGCCTGCCACTTGGCGTCGATGCCGCCGATCAGGCCGTCGATCAGGCTGACGCCAAGTGCGGAAAAATCGGCGATGGCATTGGGAATGAAGTTGATGATGCCGGCCAGCGCCTCGCCGAAAAGGCGGCCGGCGTTGGTCGCGGCTTCCAGGCTTTCGCTGGTGGATTCCACTGGTGCAAGCAGCTTGGTGACCCACCCCCACACAGTGCCCATCGCCGATGCGATGCCATCCCATATCGGCTTGAGCGGAGAAAGCACCGCCTTAATCGTTGCTAGAGCAGGCGCAAGCGAAGTCAGTAGAGGCGAAAGGCCATCCCTGATCCCTTGGCCCAAGCCGGCGAAGAACGCCTTGATGGGCTTCCAGTACTTGATGACCAGCGCTGCCGACATCGCTATGGCGGTGATGCCGGCGACGACCCATCCCAGCGGCGTGGCAGCGAAGGCGATGCCGAGCGCCTTTACGGCGCCAGTGACGATGGGCAGGGTGCTGGCAAACGATGACAGGGCGCCGATGGCCTTGCCCACGCCCACCGCGAAGCTGACCACGCTGAGGATGGCCTTGCCGGCGAACAGCCCGCCGACGACGAAGGCGAGGTTGTCGAAGCCGCCCACGGCGGCGGCGGCCTTGGTGGTGAGGTCGCCCAGGGTGGCGGCGAAGGTGGCCACCCCGCGGCCCAGCTGGAGGATGGTGGGCACGGCGGCCTTGAGGCGCTCGCCGAAGGTGCGGGCGAAGGCCTTGACCTGCTCGCGATTTTCACGCATCCAGCCGGAGAACTCTTTCATCAGGTCGGTGATGGCGGGCATCAGCTCGGCGCCGATGGTGTTCTTCATGCCCTGGAGGCTGAGCCCGGCGTCGAGCATGGCGTCCTTGAAGGCCTCGGAGCCGGCGGCGGCGTCGTCGCCGAGCGCGAAGCCGACGCGCCGGGCGTCGCGGGCGTACTGGTCGAGCCCTGCGCTGCCGTCCTTGAGCATGTTGATCATGGCCACGCCCTCACGCCCGAAGAACTGGGCGGCCAGGGCGACGCGGTCGCTGTGGTTTTCCACCTTGGCGAGCTCGTCGGCCACCACGCGCAGCGACTGGGCCGGGGTGAGCTCGGCGAGTTTGTTGGCATCGAGGCCGAGCTGCTCGTAGGCCTTGGCGGCGGCACCACCGCCCTGGCGGGCCTCGCCGAGGCGTTTGACGAAGCGCTCGGTTGAGCTGTCGAGCTTCTGGGTGCTGACGCCGGAGCGCTCGGCGGCGTAGCGCAGCTCCTGGAGCTCCTGGGTGCTGATACCGATCTTGGCCGAGGTCTTGGCGACGTCGTCGCCGAGGGTGGCGGTGGAGTTGGCGATGCCGAAGATGCCGCCGGCGGCGGCGCCGGCGGCGAACAGGGTGCGCCGGCCGAGGCGGCCGATCTCGCCGGCCATGTTGTTGAAGCGGCCGCTGACGTTGGCATCGGTGAGGCGCCGCATGGCGTCGCGCTGGCGGTTGAGGCGCTCGGTGGCCTCGCGGGCCTGGCGGGCGAGGCGCTCCTGCTGCTGGGCGAGCCCACGGGTGCCGTCCTCGGCGCGGGGCAGGCCGCGGGAGAGTTCGCGCACGCGGTCGCGCTGTTCGCGGTATTCGGTGTTGAGCTTGTCGACCTCGCGCTGGGCGCGCTCCTGCTGCTGGGTGAGGCGCCGGGTGGGGCCGGTGGCGTTCTTCAGCTCCTGGCTGACGCGGTCGAGCTCGGCGCGTTTCTCGCGCAGGGCGTTGCGGGTCTCGAGGCTCTGGCGCGACATGTCGCGGAAGGCGCTGATGCGCTTCTGCTGGTCGTTGAAGCCACGCAGCTCGTCGCGGGTTTCCCTCATGGCGCGGCCGACGGCGCGGCTGCCCTGGAGGATCTTCTTGAGGGGGCCGGTGGCCTTGTTGATGGCCTTGAGGGTGACGGAAAGATTCAGATCCTTGGCCATGCCGGCTCCTGGTTATCGGCCGCGCCGCGCTTGCTTGGGCGGCTCGAGGCGTTGGCGGGCGCGTTCTCGCCAGTCGGCGAGCTCTTCGAGGGGCATGGGGTCCATCTCGGCGGGGCCCCAGTGGAACACCATGGCCAGGTCGGCCATGGCGTCCTCGACGCGGTTGGGCAGGCTCAGGTCTCGGCTTCTGCCTTCATGCGCTTGGGTAGCAAAAAATTGGCCACCACGTTGCCCAGCTGGACGAGGTCGGCGGGGTCCATGTCGCGCAGCTCGGCTTCGGAGAGGGCGGGCTCGGTGATGCGAGGCAGCACGCGGGTGAGTGCCTGGACGTCCATGTTGAGCACGTCGGCCAGGGCCACGCCGCGCAGGGCGCCGCTCTTGGGCTTGCGGACGTGGATCTCGGTGACGGTGGTCTTGCCGCGGGCGAGCGGGGTATCCAGCTCGACGGTTTCGGTGGCGACGCGGGGCAGCTCGGCGACCGGGGTTTCGGCGGCGTTCTGGGTCATGGGGTTCTCTCCTGGAGTAGGGGTGGCGGCCCCGGTGGGGCCGCCCGGTTGGGTGTGGGCTTACAGGCGCGCTCTTTACAGACCGAGGGCTTGGCGACGCTCGGCGAGGCGGTCGACGCCGCGCACGCGGAAGACGTTGCCGGGGATGTCGATCTCGATGATCTCCTCGCCGTTGACCACCAGCTTGTAGTAGGTGCAGGTGGTGGTGACCTCGATGGTGTTGTTGCCGCCGCCTTCGACCTCGCCCATGGCGATGGTCTTGTGGCGGCCACGCACGGTGACCTCGACGGGGATGACCTCGGCGGTTTCGTCGCTCTCGTAGGAGCCGGCGAAGCGCAGCAGGTTGGCGTCGTGCACGGAGGTGCCGTACTCGGTGAAGATCTCGGCGATGATGCCGCCGGCGGTCCAGGCGAACTCGATGATCTCCTGGCCGTGGTCGATCTCGACGGCGCCATCCATGCCGCCGCCGCGGTATTCCTCCACGGCGCGGGCGAGCTCGGGCAGGGTGAGGCCGGGGATCTGCCCCTGCCAGTTGTTGCCGTCGCCGAAGAGGTTGAAGTCTTTCAGCTTGCGGGGGAGTGCCATAACGCGGTTCTCCTATCAGGTTCAGGCGGCGGCGACGCGGTCGGCGAAGTCGACGAGGTAGCGGTCGGTGATGCGCTGCTGGAACATCAGGTTCTCGAGCGGGGGCACCGGGGTGTAGTCGTAGTCGATGTAGAGCTTGCCGCTCTTGAGCACCTCGGGGCTGTTGAGCTCGGCATCGAACCAGGCCTGGCCGCCCAGGAGGTAGCCCTGGCGAATCCACTCGCGGAACTTGGCGTTGATGCCCTCGATGATGTCCTTCACCAGGCTGGGGTGCATGGGAAGGTCGACGGCCCAGAGGTGCGCCTCGGCGATGGTGTCGGCGATGATCTGGGCGGTGCGGGTGTAGTTCTCGAAGGCGAACAGCGGGTCGATGGAGCAGGTGCGCGAGCCCCAGAAGCGGAAGCCGCCGCGCTGGATGAGCGTGGTGACCTCGTGGCTGTTGAGGTAGCCGGCGTCGGTGTTGGGGTCCTGGAGATCCCAGAAGACGTCCTGGCTGATGCCGGTGACGCCGTTGACGGGGCGGTTGGAGAGCGTCTTGTGCCAGCCGATCTCGTTGTCCAGCTTGGCGCGCATGCCCATGGCACGGGCCACGGCGGAGAGGTTGCGGGTGCTGTTGGTGGCGGTGTCCCAGCCGGTGAACTTGGGCCAGATGACCATGCACTCGCGGGCGCCGAAGTTCTCTCGGTACATGGCCGCTTCTTCGATGGTCGCAGAGTCGCCGGCGCTGGCGTAGACGAAGGCACGCAGCTTCTGGGCGATGCTGATCATGGCACTGGTGACGTCGGCGTCGTCGAGATCGGGGGCGCCGAGGATGCGCGGCTTTACGCCGAGGCGCTGCTCGGCGGCGAGCAGGGCCTGCATGCCGAGCTTCTTGCCGCTGGCATCCACGCCACCGATGACGTTGGACTTGGTGGCCTCGGGGTCGGCGCCTTCCTCCACGCGCACGACGACCACCAGGGTCTTGGCCTGCTTGGCGATACCGTCGAGCGCGCGGGCCAGGGTGCCCTCCTCGCCGGCGTCGCCCTGGGCGGCGAGCAGATCGGTGAGCAGCACCGGGGTGTCCAGCGGGAAGGGCTCGTCTTCGCCGCCGGTGAGGGCCTGGTAGCCGATGGCGGAAACGACGCCGGCGCCGGTACCGGATTCGGCGGCGGTGACCAGGGCGCTGGCGTCGGGGTCGGTGTTGACGGCGCTGGCGATGTCGGCGGCGGTGCTGGAGATCTCGCTATCGACGTCGGTGGCCAGGGTGACGGTGATGTCGTTCTCGACGGTGGCCACGCTGAGCGACGCGGAGGCGGTGCCCGGGTCGACGTAGCGGATGCGGATGGCGTTGCCAGCGGTGCCGGCCGCAGCGGCGGTGTAGGTGACGCCGGAGCCCGCGGCGGCGAACTCGAGCAGCAGCTCGGCGGCGGTGCCGGCGGCGGCGTTGGGCGCGGTGGCCACCAGGCCGATGACCGCGGTGGCCACGGTGCGGATGGGCCGGGTGCCCTCGTTGATTTCGACGACACGGATGCCGTGGTGGTAGTCCTGGGCCATGGGGCGCTCCTGGGCAGGGTGAACGGTGCAGCAGTGCGTGTCGCCATGCTTGCGCGCGCGCGGCGGGGGCTCTAGCGCTGGGCGTTGTGGATGGTGGGGCTACAACATGCCGGGCTATTCCCGCCTGAATACGTACTGCCCCAGGAGCTCGGCTCTCAGGTGCTCGCTGTCGGCGTGGCTGACGTGGCCGAGCCAGCTGGCGACCACGGCGCGCACGTCTTCGAGCTCGACGCGGCCCTGGGCGTAGTGGCGCTGGAGGCGGCGCATCTTCTTGCGCATGCGCAGCACGCTGTCCTTCCGCACGCGGCGGCGGTGCGGCCAGATCTTGTAGCCGAGGAAGTCGAGGCCGCGGCCGTGGGTGTTGCTGACGGGGAATACCTGGGTCTTGTGGTTGGTGGTGAGGCGCAGCTGGTCCCAGAGGAACACTTCGATGTCGTGGCGGATTCGGTGGAGGTGGGCCTTGTCGTGGTGGACCACGCAGAAGTCGTCCATATAGCGCAGGTAGCGGCGCTCGCGCAGGCCGTGCTTCACGAAGTCGTCGAGCTCGTGAAGGTAGACGTTGGCCCAGAGCTGGCTGGTGAGGTTGCCGATGGGCAGGCCCTTGGGTGCGAGGTCGCCGATCACGGCGCTGGTGTCGATGATCTCGTCACACACGGCGAGGGTGCGCGGGCAGCCGATGCGCCGGCGCAGCAGCCGCTTGAGCACGCCATGGTCGATGGAGTTGAAGTATTTGCTGATGTCGGCCTTGAGCACGTACACGCGGCCGTGGCCGCGCTCCACCTGACGCAGGAACTGCTGGGCGCGGTCGGCGCCCAGGTGCATGCCCTTGCCAGGGCGGCAGGCGTAGCTGTCGTGATGAAAGGTGGGCTCCCAGATGGGCTCGAGCACGCCGACCAGGGCGTGCTGCATCACGCGGTCGCGGTAGGGGAGTGCGGCGACGGTGCGCTCCTTGGGCTCGAAGACGCGGAAGTAGCGATAGGCGCCGGTGCGGTAGGTGCCGGCGAGAAGTTCGCGCTGGATCTGGAGGAGGTTGGGCTCTAGGTTCTGGCTGAAGCGCATCACCTCGGGGCGGTCGCGCTTGCCGCGGCGGGCCTTGAGGTGACCGCGGTAAAGCGCCTCGAAGGTGGCGAAGCGCTCGAAGAGATCGAAGTGGCGTTTCATGCTGGCTTCCTTGCGGGATGGGTGGGCGCGGCGATTTTCCTGAATACTCGCCGCCGCGCCGATTGCGTTTTTCGGCAAGCGCCGGGGGCTGGGCGTCCTTTTGAATGGCGCTGTCCTGGTGCCCGTGAGCACCAGGCTTCGGGCCTGAGACATCCAAGAGCGGGGCGGAACCCGATATTGCTGTTCGTGTTCGTGCGCGCGTTGTTCAAGTTCAACGCGCCGAGGCCGGCATTGGAACCGTTGTTCCAGTTGCCGCCACGGATCGGGAACCGCTAGTAACTCCCAGCCCGATCATGGCTATGCGCGGGCGCGCATGGCCTTGATCCAGTTGCCCGTCATGCCGCCGATGGCGTCAAGGTCGCGGGCGAGATGCTCGTATTGCTTGAGCGGCAGGAAGCCGAGTTCGTGGGCCATGCGCACCAGCGAGCGCAGGAGATCGAGCTCGGCATCCAGCTCCTGGAGCGTGGTCTTTTTGAAGTAGCGCTTGTTGCAGATGATGATGAGCCGCAGCAGCCGCCAGCAGGCGGCGCGGATCTCGGCCGAGAGCACGTGACGCTCGGCCTTGGGGAACTGCTTGAGTGCGACATAGGCATAACCAATCATCTCCTCCGTGTGCTTGCGAATCCTGAGCTCTGCAGGCTGGGTCATGTCGGTGCGGCCCGGCTATCGCCGGGCCATCCTGGTTGTCGGGTGGGCGGATGTCAGAGTGCGAAAGCGGGGCGGAACCCGAGACCGCTGATCGTGTCCGTGCGCGCGCTGCGCAGGTCCAACGCGCCGAGGCCGGCAGCGTACCCGCTGCCCCAGCCGCCGCCACGGATCGGGAACCGCTCGCCGCTGGTGTTGACGTAGAAGCTCCCCTGCATCGAGACGTCGGCGGGGCTGATCAGCAGGCGCTGGAGCAGCTGCGATTCGGTGTAGCCGGCATCCTTGGCCAGGTTGTCCCACTGGCTGACGCTGATGCCGGCGTCTTCCACCACGGGGCTGCTGTTTTTCAGCGTAGGGGCGCCTCCTTCGTTGCTGATGTAGTGCCCCATGGCGGTCCAGTTGGCCTCGTCCTCATCGAAGCTGTTGTCCTCGAGGAGGTGGATCTGGCCGTCGACCAGCTTCATGCCGTGTTGCCACTCCCACACGTTGCCGACGAGGTCGGCGATGCCGCCCATGCTGTTGTCGTGCCGCCAACTGGCCGGACCGGAGCCGGTGAGGATGCGCGCGGTGCCGCTGGCTTCGCCGGCTGTGCCGCCATCCTGACGGCGGCCGATCTCGTGGGTGGCATCGTGGGCGCGGCCGTAGTTAGTGTTGCCGCGCGGGATGAAGCCCTGGGCGTGGCACCACAGGGCGATGGCGGCCCACTCGTGCATGGTCATCAGGTGCCAGCCGGCGCCCTTGGCGGCACAGGCGGCCTTGGCGCTGTCGTAGTTGATCGAGGCCCGCGGGTCGCGGCCCGGCAGGCTGACGGCGCGGCCGTCGTGCACCTGGGCATGGTACTGGCCGATGAAGATCTCAGGCAGCTCGGTGTTGCCCTTGATGAAGGCAGTGGCGACGCCGGTGCCGAAGGTGGCGTCGATGCCGAGATCCTCGTAGCGGAACTTGGGGATGACGTGCATCAGGCTGGGGAAGCCCTTGTCGTCATACAGCACGGTGACCTTACCGCCGGTGGCCGCTTCGACCTGGGCGCGCAGGCTGTCTGGTGAGGCGATGATGATGGACATGATGCTCTCCTGGGGTTAGATGGCGGGCCAGATGGTGACTTCCACCTGGCGCGGGTCGAGTGGCTGGGCTTCGCGGAGGGTGGAGGGCTCTTCCTCGCCTTCCATCGGCTCGCCTTCCACTTCCTGGTACTGGCGCGGCGGGATGCGCACGCTGGCTATCTGGTAGCCGTCGCCGCCCAGCTGGGCTATGCCGTCTTTCTGGCGCACGTCGACGATCACTTGGCTGTCGGCCTGGTGCTCGGCGCAGTCAATGGCCACGCCGCAGACAGTGACGATGCCCTCGGCGATGCTGAAGTCAGGGTGCGGGCCCTGGCCCATGGTGCGAACTTGCATGGCAATCTCCTTACTGATCCATCAGGTGTGCGACATAGCGGCAGCGCACGTTGTCGGCCGTGCCCATCAGGTAAGCGCGGAAGGTGTTGCGGGCTCGGTCGTCGGCGTCGGCGGTGAGGGTGGGCGGCTGGCTCCCTTCAAAGCTGATGACGTCGAGCTCCAGGGCGTAGTGGTCGCCGCCCATCACGGCGGGGAAGTCTTGCTGCTGATAGACGGGGCTGGACTGGACCCACGGCCAGTCGGGCTCGGTGCGCGCGATGGTGGTGATCGAAACGCTGGCGAGGTAGGGGTCGGTGGTGCCATTGTTGCCGGCGGGAATGGTGAGCGAGGCGAGTGCCAGGGCGTCGGCCGGGGGCTCCTCGTTGAGGCCGGTGACGGCCAGCACCAGGCCGGCGCCGGCGTCGATCAGGTAGGCGATGGCGGTGGCGGTGGTGCTGCTGGAGTTGCTGGGCACGGCGGCGGCGTTGTCTTCGGCGGCCAGGCCCCACTCGCGGCCGAGCATGAACACGGCGCCGGAGGCGATGCCGAGGTTGCGGTTGGCGGTGGTGGACTTGCTCAGGGCGCAGCCGCGGATGATGCCGCGGTTGGTGAGCAGGAACTCGCCCTCCTGGTGGCGCACGGTTTGCTGACGGTGCAGCTCCTGCTCGAGCAGGCCGGCGAAGGAGAGCGCTTGCTCGACGGCGATCCACAGGGCGTTCTGCCCCTCCACGCCGACGGCGTCGACGGACTGTTGCAGCGCCTCGAGGTTCTTCTTTAGGTAGGCGGTGCGGTTGGCGAGCTGCTTGCTGGG
This sequence comes from Halomonas sp. PBN3, assembly GCF_000475415.1. NCBI lineage: Bacteria > Pseudomonadati > Pseudomonadota > Gammaproteobacteria > Oceanospirillales > Halomonadaceae > Halomonas > Halomonas sp. PBN3. The sequence continues at coordinate 105,090 of NZ_AXCA01000158.1, forward strand.
CAGGTTGTCGATGCCATCGGGCCCGCCTTGCACCGGGTCGGTGGTCTCGAACTGGTAGATGCCGTTTTCCCACTGGGGGGATTCCGGGACGTTGGCCATGGGGCGGTCTCCTTAGAAGATGATGGTCCAGGTGCCGTCGAAGCTGATGTCGTCGTTTTTCTCGATGATGCCGCGCACCTTGCGGCTGAAGAGCTCGCCACTGGCGGTGATGAGCCCGAACTCGCGGATGGCGATGCCGTTGGCCTCGCTGGTGGCGAGCGAGAAGCTGAAGCGCACCTGGCCGGGCGCTGGGTAGCTGTGCCCGGTGAGGTTGCGCACGTAGGCCCCGGTGAGCGCGGTGTCGTCGGGGCTGGCCGGGCTTGAGCCGCTGCCGAAGCCGATGCGGGTGACGGCTTCGCCGCTGCCGTCGCCGGCGATCAGGCGGGCGAGCATGTCGCGGGCGCCGTCGACGATGAGGTTCTCGTCGCGGAAGCCGTCGATCAGCTCGCCGCCGCGGTAGACGTTGAGCTCCAGGATGCCGGTCATGTCCTGGTGGTCGCGCAGGCGTAGGGTCATGGGGTCCTCACAGGGTGGCGTTCTGGGTTTCGGTGGCGGCCCGCCGGGCGCTGGCGTTGCGCTGGATGCGGGCGTTGCGGAGGCGGCGCACGGTGATGCTGAGCGCGGCGGCATCGAACAGGGCGGGCATGGCGGTGCCGTAGCTCAGCGCGCCATCTCGGCGGCCGAGGCCCCCGCGCCCGGGGCGATGGGCGGCGTGCTGCTCGCTCATGTCGGCGCTCACGGCCAGGTTTGCCAGGTCCCAGACGTTGTCTCGGGTTTCGCCGGTGATCTCCCACTCGGCGTAGGGCGAAACGCCGGTGCGCAGGATCTCGCCGTTGCGGAACCAGCTGAGGTCGCGTCGCAGCGGCGCCGGCGGCAGGCGGTTGGCGTTGTGGCGCAGCAGGCTGCCATCTCGGCGGCGCCCGGCGGGGCGAACCTCGGATAGCTGAGGCTGCACTGCCATGCCGAGCTGGTCATCGGTGGCGAGCTGGTCGCTGACGCTTGAGCGGTAGACGATTTCGCGCAGCTCGGAGCGCACCGGCTTGGCGGCGTCGATCAGGCGCAGCAGGCGCGCGAGCTCGTCACCGCCGACGCCCTTGTCTTCGCCGATGTCGGCGATCAGTCGGAACATGGCCCAGCGGTTGCCGCCGCCGTAGGTCTCGGTGCCGTCGCGCAGCTGCACGCCGTCATGGCGCAGCACGGGCAGCCCTTCCTCGACCTCGGCATCAGCGTAGCCGGCGGCGCGCAGGGCCTCGCGTACTGACCAGACGCTGCCCCGGCGGCGGGCGATCTCCATGCTGGAGGCGATAGCGCGGCGTTTGGTGGCCTCGGGCCAGTCGTCGCTCCACTCGCTGACGCGCACCGCCCAGGCGAGCCAGGGCAGCAGGTGCGCGGGGCATGCCCAGGGGTCCCAGAGCGTGTCGACGCGCGGCGCCTTTAACCGGTCGGTGGCGCCTTCATAGGCGCGCTCGAGCGGCGTGGCGCTGGGCGGCAGCAGCGAGCGGCTATTCGACATAGTCCACCTCGATCAGCGTGCAGTAGGCGGCCTGGTGGCTGTCGCGCGGAATATCGGCGGTGGGGCTTTGCAGCTCGACATGCTCGACGCTCTCGACCCACAAGGCGGCCAGCACCGCATCGCGCACGACGGGCAGGCCGAGGCGGTGGCGATCGGCGGCGTAGGCTTCGGCGGCGGCGCGGGCGGCTTTGGCGACCACGCTCTTGGCCGGGCCTTCGCGGATGGTGAGGGTGGCGCGGATCTCGTACTCGGTGACGGCGGCGCTCTGCACTTCGACCTGGTCGTTGAGAGGGCGCACGGTCTCGGCGGAAAGCGCGACGTCCACGGCACTGACCAGGGCAGCGGAGGCGGTGCCGTTGCCCTGGCGCGACAGCACGGTGACGGTGACCACGCCGGCGCGGGAGCTGGTGACGGCGGCGTCGAGGACGTCACCGTCGGCGGCGAGCGCGTGATAGACGTAGGCGTCGCGGGCGCCGGCGGTGCTGTAGCCGTCGTAGGCGAGCAGCAGGCGGCGCAGGTAGTCCTCGTCGCTCTCGGGCTCGCCAGCCGAGGAGGTGAGGCGCTCGGTCTGGTAATAGGTCACGCCGATGTGATCCAGCTCGGCGCCCTGGGCGTAGGCGAGCATGAGGCGCGCGGCGCGGTCGTTGAAAGCCTGACGCTCGATCATGATGCGGTAGGCGCTGAGCTCGAGCAGTTTGGTGAGTGGCTCGCTCTCCAGCTCGAGGGTGGCGGCGATCTCGTCACGCTTGGCGCTGGGCAGTGCCTCCAGGAAGTCGACGCGGATCTCGGCGAGCAGGGTCTCGAAGTCCTGCAGGGTGACGAAGTCGGGCCGGGGCAGCCGGGAAAGGTCGATCAGGGCGGTCCTGCTCATGCGATGGCCACCTCCATTGCGAGCGGCTCGCCGGCGGCGGTCCGCCCTTCGATCTCGAGCACGGCGGTGCCGGGCTGGGTGGTGCTGACGGCGCGGCGGATAGCGGTGACGCGGATGCGCGGCTCCCAGCGGATGAGCGCCATGACGCTGGCGGAGTAGGCCTGCAGCAGGGTGGCGTCGTTGAGCGGCATGTCGATGAGTTCGGGCAGCAGGCTGCCGTAGTCGCGGCGCATGACGCGCGAGCCGATGGGCGTGGTGAGGATGTCGCGCACGCTCTGCTGGATATGCTCGATGCCCTCCAGGGCGCGGCCAGTGCTGGCGTTCATGCCGGTCATGATCAGCCCCCTGCGTAGACGTTGCCGGAGCCGGCGGCGACGGATGACCCACAGTCAACGGGGTCGCCGATGCGGCCGAGCTGGGCGCCGTTGGCGTAGACGCTGCCGGAGCCGGCGGCGAGGCTGCCGCCATGGCATACCGGGGTGGCGTTGCAGTGGGTGGCCCAGCCGTCGCCCTGGCGATGCACGGCGATGCCATTGGCGTAGACGCTGCCGCTGCCGCCGGTGCTGGGGCGCGGCGGAAAGCTGCCGTGGCCGGTACAGCTGTCGCCTTTGCGGGTCACTGCGGGCATGCGGGCTCCTGGGGTCAGTTGAGGTCGATGCGGGCGCCGTTGAGGCGGATGCCGCTGGCGTCGAGCTCGATGGTGCTGCCGTTGCTTTCGAGCAGGATGCGGTCGCGGTCCATGACGATCTTGCTGGGCCCGGTTTCGGCCAGCAGCCGGTGGGCGGCGTGGTCGTACTCGATAACGGCGCCATCGGGCATCACCTCGCGCCACACGTCGGGGCTGTCGCTGGGCGCGGGGTGCGTGGCGCGGTAGAGGCCGGCGAGCACCACGGCGCTGGCCATGTCGCCCCCTGGAGCGAACACCACCACCTGCTCGCCCACGGTGGGCGGGTTCCAGGTGCGGGTGGTGCCGGCGCGCTCTTCGAGCCACGGCAGCCAGGCGGTGGTGAGCTCGCCGATCTGCACCCGGCAGCGCGCGGAGGCGTGATCCACCTCGGCGACGGTGCCGAGGCGGATCAGGTTATGGATCAGGCGCAGCAGCTCGGCGGCGCTATGCAGTGGGCGTTGGCTCATGCGGCCATCGTTGCCGCTGGCGGGCGGCGGCTCTAGCGTGCGGGGTTGTAGGGTGTGGCGCTACAACGGAGGGCGGGTTAGAGGTCGTCGCCGAGGTGGTCGAGGAGCATGTCACGCACCAGGGCACGGTCGGCGTCGGAGTAGCCGAGCAGGCGGCGCTCGGGGTAGTCGTACGATGGGCCATTGCGATCGACGTTGTCGCGCAGGCCGTACTGGTGCACCCGGGCGATGCGCGCGACGCGGCTGAAGAAGCCCACCTGGGCATCATCACCACGGCCGCGGGCCTTGAGGTGCTTGGCCTGGCGGATCTTGGTGAACATGGCGCCGCGGCGGATGGCCCCGGCCTGGGCGCGGGCCTGGGGCTTGCGGGGCTCGAAGGGGCTGCCGTCTGGGTTCTTCTGGGCTTTGATGCGCGCGGCCTGGCGTTTGCGCAGCTCGCGGGCAATATCGCGGGCGAGCTTGCGGCGTTCTCCGGGCTGCAGGCGCTCGAGTAGCGGGGCGGCCCAGTCCTCCAGGGCGTCCAGGTCATCGCTCACGTTATTGCTCCCACTCGGCGACCAGGTCGTACTCTTCGCTGTCGTCGACGGCGCGGATGTAGAGCTGCCAGTTGCCGGCGGCACAGGGGTCGATCGGGAACTCGGGCATGCGGTGGTCGACATGGATGGTGCCGGCGTCGCAGTCGACCACGGCGACCACGCGCTCGGTGAGGGTGACGTCGATGGCGAGATCCCAGCGCTGATTGTTGAGCAGCTCGGCCTGGAAGCTTACGGCTTCCTCGGGCACCAGGTCGGGCTGGTAGCGGCTGAGCCACTGCAGCAGCGGGATGATCACGGTGTCGAGCTCGCCGGCGTGGTCGGTGATGACCACGCGCGCGGGCACCTGGTACTGGTGCGAGAGGTGGGCGCCGCGGTGGAACTCGATGCGGCCATCCTCGATGAAAGTGAGCAGCCGATCGGGGTTGCGCTTGAGCCCGGGGATGCGCTCGAGAAGGTGCTGGCGGAGTGAGGCGAGCTTCTTCACTTTACCACCTCATCGAGGAAGCTGCCGCGCTTGCCCTTGATTCGCTCGGCGGTCTTCTCGACGCTACGGCCGGCAATGTAGCCGCCGACGCCCAGGGTCATGAGATCCCACAGGCGCTCGGGCAGCTCGAGGCTGAGGCCGGTACCGAACACGGCGCCGAGGTAGGGGGCGAGCAGGTAGTTGTTGGCGACGATGGCGACGATGACCAGCATCAGCACCGGCCGCCAGTTGCGCTGGGCCCAGCTTTCGCCGCCTGCCTCGGCGAGGATGACCTTCATGCGCGCCTGAAGGGTGGCGTCTTGCTGGTCGATCAGGCGGCGCTGGAGTTCGGCCTTGAGTCGGTTGGCCTGGTCCTTGTCGGTGACGGCCTGGTCGATGACCTCGAAGACGGGGCCGGCGACGGTGCCGAGCAGCTTGCTGACGAGATTCATGGGGGCTCCTTTCAGGCGGCCAGGGCGGCGGCGTGGCGACGATAGGCGGCGGCTAGTTTGGTGTCGTAGTCGTTACGCTCGAAGTCGGGCCCGTTGTAGCGCCGGGCGAAGTCGCGCCAGTCGTGCCGGCGCAGGGCGGCATGGATGGCGGGGCTGGTCTCGATGAAGCGCACGAAGGCCTCGAGCTGGTGGCCCTCACTGGCGCGCATGGCTTCGCGCCAGGCGTGGGCGCTGGCGTAGCCGAGGGCCTTCCAGTGGAAGCCCATGATCTGGAACAGGCCCCACGAACAGGACTCGATGGCGGACTCTTCGTGGATCTCGGCGGCGGCCTCGAGGCGGTCGTGCTCGCGGGGGCCGCCGCGGTAGCCGCCGGGCCTGTCGTTGACCAGGCTGGGGTAGCGGCGCTGGTGAGGCGTGGGATTGATGCCGTGATGCTGTAGGCGGCGGCGCATGATGTGGCGCTCGTAGAGGATGATGGGCGCGTTGTGCCGGGCGCCGCCATGGTGGAAGCCGACGCCGCGGCTCTCGACCTCGTTGACGGCCATCACGGCGGCGAGCTCGACGCCGAGCGTCTCGGCGGCACCGACGAGGTCGATCTGGCGGAGCGCCTTGTCGCCCTTCTCCTGGTAGAGCGCTGCCTGGGTCTTGCGGCCGGCGATGCCGTCGATGACCAGGCCCTGCTCGCGCTGGAAGGCGCGCACGGCGGCCTGGGTGGCGGGGCCGAAGATGCCGTCGGCGGTGAGGCCCATGCCGCGGCGGCGGAGCTCTTGTTGCAGGCGTTCGACGGCGGGGCCGGTGTCTCCGTAGCGAAGCATCTCTATCTCCAGGGCCAGAGCGGGCGCAGTAGGTGGGCGAGGTTGCCGCCGGCGCGTAGCAGGCCGATGGCGATGCCGATCAGCAGCAGGGCGAGCCACCAGGCGTCGAGGTGGCCGGCGGCAAGGATGCGGACGGCTAGCCAGGTGTTGATGGCCACCAGCAGCCAGGCGACCACGGCGATGCCGGGGCGGTAGCGGCTGCCGCGGCGGCGGAAGGTGAGGATGCGGATGATGATCACCATGGCGGCGATCACCGCGAGCAGTGCAGGGGTGGTCACTTCTTGCCTCCCAACCAGGCCTTGAGGTCGATGGTCTTGACGCCCTCGATGGCCCGTAGCCCGGCGGTGACGGTGACCGCGGCGGCGGTGAATGCCGACACGGCGGAGTGCTCGAGGGCGCTGCCCAGGGTGGCGGGGCCGCCCAGGTAGCCGATCAGAAACGAGATGATCAGGTAGGCGAGCCGCTCGAAGAGCCCGAGATCCTTGGCGCTGATCACGAACAGGCTGGCACCGCAAAAGGCCCCGATCACAGCGTTGGCGTCGATGCCCGGCAGCATGCTGACGATAACGGCGGTGAGGCTGGCGGTGCCGGCGGCGGTGACGGTGCTGGGTTCTGCCATGGGTTCCTCTGCGTCTGCGTCAGCTCCAGAGCTGGACGGTTTCTTGTGTGCGTGGGCGGCGCTGCTCTTCCGGCAGCGTGACCAGGGTGCCGTGGGGCAGGATGGGGCCCAGCTCGGCGAGCCCGGGGTTGAGTTCGAGGGCCTGCTCGGTGGCGCCCTCGGTGTAGCCGAGGATGCGGTAGCAGAGGGCGTCGAGAGTTTCGCCCTGGTGGGTGCGCACCTGCGGCATCAGATCAGCTCCACCGTGGTATGGGTGCGGCCCAGGATCTCGCTGACGGCCCAGCGGGCGTCGCGGCGGTAGTCGTCGGCGGCGAGGTCCTTGGCCTCGCCCCGCTCGTCGCCCTCGCCGGTGGCGCTGTGGTCGCGATAGCGCTCGAGCAGACTGGCCATGGCGGTGGCGTAGACGGCGCGGCGGTAGAGCAGCGGGTAGGCGCCGGGCAGCTGCCAGCTGGGCGGGGTGACGTCCTCGAGGGTGGCGGCGCCCTCCTCTTCACGGGCGGCCTGCCAGGCGGCGAGCTGGCGGTTGACGTCGGCCATGGCGACGCGAAGGGCGTGCTCGACCCGGGCGGCGGTGATGGTGGTGTCGGCGCGCTCGGCGTCGCGGAACGCCTCCGGCTCGATGGCCGGCCAGAAGCCGTTGTTGGTGATGGCGGCGGCGGGAGTGCTGGCTTCGCCGGTGCCGTAGGCGATGAGTGACATGGCGACCTCTCAAGGAAGGGGGTGAACCGGGGAGCAGCGTGGGGAGAGATTCCTCGCTGGCCCGGTGCCCCCTTGGCGTCGGCGTGCGACTCGGGGTCAGCCCTGGGCGCTTTCGCCCTGGGCGGCGTTCTTGAGCTCGCGCTCGAGCTTCTCGATGTCCTTCTTGACGCCGACGCGCTCATTGAGCGAGAGGGCGAGCTGGAGATCCTCGAGGGCGAACTGCAGGCTCCCTGCATCCCGATGGGCATACCCCAGGGCCTTGTGCAGCTTGGCGCGGATCTCGTCGTGCATGTCGTGCTCGGCGGTGATCTGGGCCGTGCGCGCGAGGATCTCGACCAGGGCGGGGGCGTCGGCACCTTCCTCGGCGAGCATGCGCAGGGCCTGGTCGGCGATCTCCTCGGCGATGAGCGAGGCGGTGTCGCGCTCGTAGCGGTCGGGGGTCTGGAGGTCGTGCTGCATGGCGTACTCGGCAATGTCCAGGGCGCCGGGCAGGTCGCCGACGTCGATGCGCCAGACGAGCACGGTCATCAGCACGTCGTCCTGGGCGCCGTTGCCGGCCTCGAGGACGCCGGCAATGTAGCTATCGAACTCGGGAAGCAGCTCGCGCTTCTTCTCGATCTTGGCCTTGACGGACTTGATGCCCTTGAGGGTGCGCCGCGCCTCGTAGAGGGCGGCGGCGTGGAGCTCGTACTGGTCGCCGGTTTGCACCTGGCCTTCCGGGGTGGCCCCCGCCGCTTGCGCGGCGGTGACCTTCTGGAAGTGCTTGCGGGCTGGGCTCGTCATGAGTCGCCTCCTTAGACGCCGGTCCAGTCGCCGATGACGATGTTCTCGACCAGGCAGCCGAAGCCGTAGTCCTCGACCACGTAAGCGTCGTTGGAGGACTCGTAGTTCTCCACGCGGTTGCGCTTCGGGTTGTCCTCGAGGTAGCGCCGGCGGCTGCCGCGCTGCCAGTAAATGGACAGGTTGTCCGGCGCGGTGATGAAGATGGTGTTGTCCGGCATGAAGGGCACCTGGGCGCCCTGAACGCCTCCCATGCGCTTCTGGCTGATCAGCATGTCGGCGGCCTGTTGCTCACTGGGCGGCAGGTCGCTGTTGACCAGCGGGAAGTATTTGTCGGCCATCAGCTTGCGGCCGACGATAGCGCGCAGGGCGGTGTTGCCGCGGTGCCAGGGGTCAATCATCTCGTTGACGACGTCGTAGACCAGGGCGTCGAGGTTCTCGTAGTCGCCGCCGGGGCCGACTCGAACTTCACCAACATTGGCACCCTCGGTGAGCACACGGGCGGCGGCGTTGGCGCGGTAGTGCTGCAGCCAGCCGATGTTGACGTCTTGCAGCAGCGGGTTGGCGACCGGGTCGGACTCTACGGCGGCGCTGGTGCCGTTGAAGCCGATCATGATGCGGTCGAGCGCTTGCTGGCGAACGATGGCGTTGCGCACGCGAGTCTGGAAGTCGGGGAACTGCGCCCAGGCATCCAGCTTGGCCCAGGTGATGTGGGTGTCGAACTCGGTGGACACGCACTCGTAGTCGTGCGCCTCGAGGCTGGAGACGTCGCTGGTGGCGCGATCCTTGGCGCTGACGTCGGTGCGCTTGGCGATCGGGCCGGAGACGCCGAGACCGAGCTTCTGCCCCTTGAGCTCGTTCACGCCCTGGACGTTGATGCTGCTCAGGAAGGCGCTGGACTCCTGGATCTTGGATTCCAGGGTCTGCTGGACGCTGGGCTCAACGGCGAAGCTCTCAGTGGCGCTGGGAGCGCCGGAGAGTTGGGCCACGCGTGAGAGCAGCTGGTTATAGGCTTTACGGGTTTCGATACGCATGGGCGGCGGTCCTTAGCAGTCGGTGAGTACGGTGTTCCCGCCGCCGACGGCGGGGGCGCGCTCGGGGGTGTCCGGGGTGCGGTCGAGCTGGGCGTAGAGGGCGTCGAAGTCGGCCTTCAGCTTGTCGTGGGCGGCCTGCAGGGTATTGAACGCCTCGGCAGTGGGGCGCCTCTCCAGCTCGTCGGCCAGCTCACCATGCTTCTGCACGAACAGTTCGAGGGTCTGCTCGAGCTCGGCGCGGAAGGCCTCGAGGCCCTTCTGGGTCTTGGCGTCCTGACGCTTGAACAGCGCCTTGACCTTGTCGGCCAGGCTGGGGCCCTGGTCGGCGGGCGGCTCGCTGAAGTCGAGCTCGGTCTCGATGGCGGCGGTGAAGACGTTGTGGGCCTTCTGCTTGCGGGCGGCCAGCGGCGACTTGTCACCCTGCTGGGCGCTGAATTGCAGCATGTCGGTGCCGAGGCTGGCGGGGCTGTCAGTGACGGCCAGGCCTACTAGATACGCCTCGCCGGTGTCGGCGAACTCGGGGTCGACCTCGATGGAGGTGTAGACCTTCTGGCGCTCCTGGTTCATCTGCTTGAGGCGGTCGGTGGGGTCGATCTCGACGAACAGGGCGAGCTTGCCGTCTTCGACCTCGCGGGCCTCGACCTCGGTGACGTCGCCCAGGGCCTGGAAGGGGCCGTCATGGAACATGCCGCGCATGTGCTCCATCCACACGCGGGCGCCGTACTTGGCGGGGTCGAAGTTCTTGGCCATCTGCTCGATCCACTGGCGTGAGATCTTGCGGCCGTCGGTGGTTGCGCCTTCGGTGGCGACGCGAAACTTTGCCATGGCTGCCTCGTGGGTTGGGAACGGGTCAGGCGTTGCCGTCAGGTTCCGCGCCCTGCGTGGGCGCCTCAACTTGGCGGCGTTGTAGTGCCGGGCCCTACAACTCGCGCGTCCATGGGCGCTGCGTGCGCGCGGTTACGCTGGCGGCATGACGACCATGCCCCCCGATACCCTCGGCTCGCCGCGCATCACCGCGCGCCACCTCTACTGGCAGGGGTGGCGCGTGGCGCGCATCGCCGAGTTCCTGGAAGAGAAGCCGGCCACCCTGCACAGCTGGAAACGCCGCGACGGCTGGGATGAGGCCTCGCCCATCGAGCGCGTGGAGGGCGCGCTCGAGGCGCGCATGGTGCAGCTGATCGGCAAGGAGCCGAAGGAGGGCAAGGACTTCAAGGAGATCGACCTGCTCGGCCGGCAGATCGAGCGCCTGGCCCGGGTGCACAAGTACGAGGCGACCGGCCGCGAGTCGGACCTCAACCCGAACATCAATGCCCGCAACGAGGCGCCGCGCAAGCGGAAGGCACGGCGCAACTACCTCGACGAGGAGCAGATCGAGCAGCTCAAGGCGGCCTTCCTGGAGACGAGCTTTCAGTACCAGCTGCACTGGTACGAGGCGGGCCAGAAGCACCGCATCCGCAACATCCTCAAGAGCCGCCAGATCGGCGCGACGTTCTTCTTCGCTCGCGAGGCGATCGTCGACGCCTTCGAGACCGGCCGCAACAAGATCTTCCTCAGTGCCTCGAAGGCCCAGGCGCATATCTTCAAGAACTACATCCTCCAGTTCGTGAAGGAGGTGTGCGATGTCGACCTGAAGGGTGACCCTCTGGTGTTGGATAACGGCGCCGAGCTGCACTTCCTGGGCACCAACTCGAAGACGGCTCAGGGCTATCACGGCGACGTCTATCTCGACGAGTATTTCTGGATTCACCGCTTCCAGGAGTTCCGCAAGGTCACCAGCGGCATGGCGATGCACAAGAAGTGGCGACAGACCTACTTCTCGACGCCCTCGAGCCTGGGGCATGAGGCCTACCCCTTCTGGAGCGGCGAAATGTTCAACCGCCGCCGGCCGAAGGCGGAGCGGGTGGAGTTCGACACCTCGCATGCCTCGCTGGCCGATGGTGCGCTGTGCCCGGATGGCCAGTGGCGCCAGATCGTCACGGTGGAAGATGCCATCGCCGGCGGCTGCGACCTCTTCGACCTCGACCAGCTGCGACTCGAGTATAGCCAGGAGGAGTTCGCCAACCTCCTGATGTGCCAGTTTGTGGACGATTCGCAGAGCGCCTTCCCGCTGACCCTGGTGCACCCCTGCATGGTGGACGCCTGGGAAGAGTGGGACGACTACCGCCCATTCGCTCCTCGCCCGGCGGGCGACCGCGGGGTGTGGATCGGCTACGACCCGACGGGCACCGGCGAGGATGGCGACGGCGCGGGCCTGGTGGTGGTGCTGCCGGCACGCACGCGAGACGAGAAGCACCGCATCCTGGAGCGTCACCGCCTCAAGGGCGAGGACTACGAGGCCCAGGCCGATTTCATCAAGGGGTTCCGCCAGAAGTACCGCATCGAGCATATCGGCATCGACGTCAGCGGCCTGGGCGAAGCGGTTGCCGAGCACGTCGCCAAGTGGTTCCCGACGCTGACCCGCTACCGCTACGACGTGGCGGTGAAAGGGGCAATGGTGATGCAGGCCCAGCAGATCATGCGCAAGGGGCGACTCGAGTTCGATGCGGGCTGGAGTGACATGGCCCAGAGCTTCATGGCCATCAAGCGTGAGCTGACGGCGGGCGGACGCCAGTACACCTACACCAGCGGACGGAGCAAGGCGACCGGCCACGCGGACCTCGCGTGGGCGACCATGCACGCCCTGAATCACGAACCGATCGACGGCCCGGCCGAAGGCGCCGGGCGTTCTATCATGGAGATGTCCGAATGAGCGAGACCGCTACCCAAAAGCCGCGCGTTCGCGTGCCCGCCTATACCACGGACAGCGAGGCGGCCGCCGCTGCTACCTCGCAGCCAGCGCGCGCCGAGGCCTTCGCCTTCGGCGACCCGGTGCCGGTGACCAGCATGCGTGACTTCTTCTACGAGGGGCTTTGGATGTCGCCGGAGGAGTGGTACGAGCCGCCGATCCCGCTGGACGTTCTGGCGAAGAGTTACCGGGCAACGGCGCACCATGGCAGCGCGCTCCAGGTGAAGCGCAACATCCTGTTGCGCACCTTCGTCCCGCATCCTCTGCTGGGTCGGCAGACCTTCAGCGGATTGGCTCTCGACTACCTGGTGTTCGGCAACGGCTACCTCGAGGAGGTGGCGAGTCGGCTGGGAAGTCGCCTGCCGTTCCGCCATCTTCGCGCGCGGTACATGCGCCGCGGCGGCCTCCAGGGCGACCGCTATTGGTGGGTTCCCAACTTCGTCGACCGGGTGGAGCTGCCCCGGGGCCGGGTGATCCACCTGCTCGAGCCCGATATCGACCAGGGTATCTACGGGGTGCCGGACTACATCGGCAGCTTGCAGTCGGCGTGGCTCAACGAGAACGCCACCCTGTTCCGGCGCCGCTACTACCTCAACGGCTCCCATGCCGGGTTCATCATGTACGTGAGCGACGCCGCCCAGGACCAGCAGGACATCGACGCCATGCGCTCGGCGCTGAAGGAGAGCAAGGGGGTGGGCAACTTCCGCAACCTGTTTCTCTACTCCCCCCAGGGGAAGAAGGACGGCGTGCAGATCATCCCGATCAGCGAGGTGGCGGCGAAGGACGAGTTCTGGAACATCAAGAACATCACCCGGGATGACCAGCTCGCCGGCCACCGCATCCCGCCGCAGCTGATGGGCATCATCCCGCAGAATACCGGCGGCTTCGGCGACGTCGAGAAGGCCGCGCGCGTGTTCGTGGCCAACGAGCTCGAGCCGCTCCAGGAGACCATGCGCGAGATCAACGAGATCGTCGGCGAGGAGATCATCCGGTTCCGGCCGTACTCGCTCGACGCCGAGGCGGGCGGCGGCCTCGATCCAACGCGCTGACCAGCGCTCGCCCAGCACCACCGAAGCCGCCCATCGAGGCGGCTTTCTTGTGCCTGCTCGCCAGGCGGTCGGCACCCCCACCCCACCCCGGCGGCAGCCCGCCGCGCGCCGTCCACACCCCGCCCCGCCTCCGCTCTAGATGAGAATAATTTTATTCAAGCATGCAGGCGCATCGCCGCCAGGCGCTTAGGGCGCCTCAGAGTCTTCTAAGTCACTGGGAATACTTGCGTTTTTCTTCATTTCTGGCGGGCAGAAGCCCTAGGCCTGCGACGGCGGCGAATCTGAGAAGCAAGGGGGTCCTCGGAAAAAGGTAACATCGGTCACAAGGGCGAAAATCTCTCGCAAGCCACTGATATTGAAGGTTGTTGGCGTTACCTCAAAAAGGTAACAAGAGGTACTGCAAAAGGTAACGCTCTCGCAAGTTGCTGATAATAAAGGATATATGTTTTTCTCTCTGCGACCTCTTAAAAAGGTAACGCATTACCTTTGCATCACCTTTTTGTTACCTTTTGAACACCCGTTCGAATCCTTTGATATTCATACGCTTACGCTGTTTTTCGGGATGGCGTTACCTTTGTTACCTTTTTCCGAGCCCCCCACGGATTCTAGAGCTCCGCGCGCGCATGATGCGCCCGCGCACGTTACACGCGCATCACCATCATCCATCTGGGAACAATCCGGGAACAAATCATCGCTTTCCAGCTGAAGACGATCTTGTAGAATCAGCAGCTTAGAGGAGAAACCAACAAAAGGGTGGTTTCGAATCCCTCCCCCTCCGCCACGAATATCGAAAAAGCCGCTGAGGAGACTCAGCGGTTTTTTCTTTGCGGCCTTTCCTTGTCTCTTGCCTGATGCAGCCCTTGCCCCGTTTCTACAGGCTCAGCTCCTCTCCATCCTTCGCCACCTGCACGTTGGCCGGCAAGGCACACGCCCCCTCATGCAGCTCCCGGTCGAGCTCGTGGCCGATGTGGGTCAGGTAGGCCATCGGCACCGCCAGCCGTTCGATGATCTGCACGGCATGCGCCGGGGTGTTGTGATTGCGGGGCTCCGTCACGCGACTCGGGTAGCCGCAGTCCAGCACCACCACGTCCGGCTGCCATTCGCGCAGGAAGCGCTCGGTCGCCCCCGGCAGGCCACAGGTATCGGTCAGGTAGGCCAGCCGCCCTTCCCCATCATCCAGACAGTAGCCCAGCGTCGGTTTACTGTGGTTGAGCGGCACCGGCGTCACCGTCAGCGACGCGAGTGACAGGAGCTTGAAGGGCTTGAGAGGCGCCCGGAAGTCGAGCACGCCGGGGTGACGGTAGAGGTCGGCACACCCCTGGGGATCCTTGGGGCCATAGACCGGGATCGACTTGCCACACCCCCAGCGCAGGTGAAACAGCCCCTGCACATGATCGGGGTGGTAGTGGGTGAGCAGGATGGCGTCGGGGCGATGTCGCTGACAGCGATCGGCCAGGTCCATCCGGCCGGCGTCCAGAAGATAAAGATGTCCGTCGACCTCGACCTCGGCGCTGCAGGGCCCGCGTCGGGCGCCGGCGATCACCCGTGCCCGTACACAGACCGGGCAGTCACAGCCGAAGCACGGCACCTGGGCGCTGTCGCCGGTGCCGGTGAAACGAAACTTCACGCCGTGACCTCCCCGTCGACCAGCCGCTCCAGGGCCGCCAGTGCGCCATCCAGTGGCCCACCATTATCCAGGCGCGGCAGCTCCGGCAGTGCATCACTCAGCTCGCGATGGCGCGCCAGGCGGGCCTCGATCTCGGCCTCATCCTCGCGCCCACGGCGGCGTAGCCGCGCACGCAGCACCTCGTCCGCGGCGGTCATCACCACCGGCGTCAGCGCCGCACCGAAACGCGCCCTGGCCGATGGCAAGGCACGCCGGCTGCCGTTGACCAGCACCACTCGGTCGCGAGCCAGCCAGGCGTCGAGCTCGACCCCCAATCCATAGTGAAGGCCATGGGCCTCCCAGCTCAGGGCGAACAGGCCTGCGCGCTGGCGGGCCAGGAACTCCTCTGGTGTCAGGGCGACACTGTTCTCCGAGGCCCCGCTCTCCCGAGTCACATAACGGTGGGCAACGAGCCACTCCGGATAGCGCTGGCGGGTAGCGGCCAGTAGCGTGTCCTTGCCCACGCCGCTGGCCCCGACCAGATAGATCAGCCGGCCCATCAGTGCACCTGCCGTCCGGCGCACCACACCCGCTGGACCAACGGATGATCATCCACCACCCGCACCCGCAGCAGGTCGGCACGAAGGCCGGTGGCCAGGCGCCCGCGATCCTCAAGCCCCACCGCCTGCGCCGGGATCCGGGTGGCCGTGGCCACGGCCCGTGGCAGAGAGTAACCCCCTTCCATGTCGGCGATACGGAAGACGGCATCCAGCAGCGCCGCCGGGTAGTAGTCCGATGAGAGCACATCGAGCACGCCCAGCGACACCAGCTCCGCTGCGGCGATATTGCCCGAGTGAGAACCGCCACGCACCACGTTGGGCGCGCCCATCATCACCGCCAGCCCGTGACGGTGGGAGGCCTCGGCCGCCTCGCGCGTGGTGGGGAACTCCGCCACCCGGGTGCCATACTCGACGCTCTCGGCGACGTGCTCGATGGTGGCATCGTCATGGCTGGCCAGGGCCAGACCACGCTGATGGCACGCTGCAGCGATAGCCTGACGGTTGGTACTGCTGTAGCGGGCGCTGTTGGCCAGCTGCTTCTCGATAAAGGCTTCCAGTGCTTCATCGCTCATGCGGTGCTTGCCCTGGTAGTAGGTCCGGTAGGCATCCAGACTCACGAACTGACGCTGACCCGGGGCATGATCCATCAGCGATACCAGGCCGAGAAGCGGCGAATCGGCCAGGGACTCGAAGCGCTCCAGGGTCGCTGGCTGACAGACCTCGCAGCGCAGGTGGAGACGATGGTCGATGCGGGCCATGCCGTCGTCCATGATCGCCTGCAGCGAGCCGACCATCTGCTTGAGCGCGCCCTCGCGCATGCTCTGTTCATCGATGTCACCGATGGAGAGTGCATCGAACACCGTGGTGATGCCGCTGGCGGCCATCTGGGCGTCATGGGCCAACGCCGCGGAACGACCCGGCCAGGCCACCTTGGGGCGGGGCTGGAAATACTTCTCCATGTTGTCGGTGTGCAGCTCGATCAGGCCCGGCATCAGGTAGTCGCCATCGCAGTCCAGCGCGGAGGCCACGCCGGTGGTGCCACGATCCACAGCCGCGATGCGTCCGTCGCGAATCACCAGCGAGCCCCGGCACACCTCGTCGTCGAGGACCAGCCGGGCATTGGTCAGCACCTGTTCGGAAGCACTCATCCGCGAATCTCCTCATCATTGGCTGGCATGGAGGCCAGCGCCGCCCCCATATGTGGTGTCAGCGGCAGCAGGCGGTCGGCAACGCGGTCGCGCACGTCCTCGTCGTGAAAGATACCCAGCAGGGCCGCGCCGCGCGCCTTGGCCTCCTGGATCAGTTGCACCACCACCTCACGGTTGGCGGCATCCAGCGAGGCGGTGGGCTCATCCAGCAGCAGCAGCGGATGCTCGGCGATGAAGCCGCGGGCGATGTTGACCCGCTGCTGCTCACCGCCGGAGAAGGTGCCCGGAGGCAGGCTCCACAGGCGCTCGGGCAGGTTGAGGCGGGCCAGCATCGCCTCGGCCCGCGCGCGCGCCACGGCCGCGTCCTCGCCACGGGCCAGCAGCGGCTCCATCACCACCTCTACCGCCGGCATCCGCGGCACCACGCGCAGGAACTGGCTGACGTAGCCGATCACGTCGCGCCGCAGGGTGTGCCAGGCGTGGGCCGGCAAGGTCTCCAGCGCCAGGTCGCCGTCCTCGAAGTGCAGGCGCAGCGTGCCGCCGGTGACGCGGTAGCTGCCGTGGAGCATCTTGAGCAGCGTGCTCTTGCCGATGCCGCTGGGCCCGGCGAGCACCAGGCACTCGCCGGGCGACAGGGTCAGCGACAGGTCACGCATCACCTCCAGGGTCATGCCCCCCTGGCCGTGAAGCACGAAGGCCTTGTGCAGGGAGTCGACGCTGAGAAAGGGGGACGTCAGGGATGTCATGGCGGGCCTCCTCACGGGGTCAGGACCGACGACACCAGCAGCTGCGTGTAGGCGTGCTGGGGGTCGTCGAGGATTTGGTCGGTCAGGCCGCTCTCCACCACCTGGCCACGGCGCATCACCATCAGGCGATGGGCCAGCAGGCGGGCCACCGCCAGGTCATGGGTGACCAGGATCACCGAGAGGCCAAGCTCGCGGACCAGGGTGCGCAACATGTCGAGCAACCGGGCCTGCACGGAGACATCCAGGCCCCCGGTGGGCTCGTCCATGAACACCAGGTTGGGACGGGTGACCAGAGTGCGGGCGATCTGCAGGCGCTGCTGCATGCCGCCCGAGAAGGTCTTCGGGGCGTCATCGATGCGCCGTGGATCGAGCTCGACGCGCCCCATCCAGTCCTGGCCGGCGGCGCGCAGCTGCCCGTAGTGGCGCTCGCCCAGGGCCATCAGGCGCTCGCCGATGTTGGCCCCGGCCGAGACGCCCAGGCGCAGGCCGTCGCGGGGGTTCTGGTGTACCAGGCTCCACTCCATGCGCAGCAGTGCCCGGCGATGGGCCTCACCGATGGCGTAGAGGTCGAGCTCGCCCTCGTGGCCCGACCCGTCGCGGCCCTGGGCGGCGGCTGAGTGATAGACCACCTGGCCGGC
>NZ_AXCA01000159.1:0-34853 GCF_000475415.1 Halomonas sp. PBN3
CACGCCGAGCTCGCTGGCCAGATGGTGACGGTAGCCGCGCTTCCCTGGAGTCTCTTCCCAGCGGGACTGGGTCAGCCCCTCGAGGCGGGCAGCCCGCTCGGCCTCCGTCCGCGCTGCACCCTCTGGCCAGTCATCCGCCTCCTCTGCGGGTGCCGCCATGGGCCCTGAGTCAGCCTCCGATGCCGACTCGCTGAATACCGGCACCGAGGGAGACGGTGACTCGCTCAGCTGCTGTTTTTCGCGCTCCAGCGCGGCTACTTGCTCACGCAGCCGAAGCAGCTCGGCGCTCTCTGCTCTCTCATCGTCGGTAGGCGCGTCTCGGCTAAGGGTCCGAGGCGACGGTAGCTGCTCGGCCTGAGGGTCGGTCTGCGGCTGAGATTGAGGTTCACGGCCAGGATCTGAAGCGGGCACCTTCACCACCGGCGCACCGCCCGTGGCGGGCTCGGGCAGCGGTGGATAGAGAGAGGGCGGCTGGGCGTCGGGGTCACGCATCTGCTGCAACTCAACGTCCAGGGCCTCGAAGGCCTGATGCTCTTCCAGGTCCCAGCGCCGCTTGCGATAGGTGACGATATTGTCGAGGGTCAGCTCGCAGACGTTGAAGTGCACGCCCGTGTAGTCGGCCAGCATGCCGCAAAGCCGATCCACCACGATGCCCCAGTTCATCTCGGTCTGGCCCTCGTCATCGAACCAGGCCATGGTCTGGTGCCAGGTATCGGCAAAGCCCTGGGGCTCGACCTCCTGGGTGCAGCGCTCCCAGATCAGTCGGCAGGCTTCCCGGTAGCTGATCAGCTTCTCGACCTGCGGCCGCCCCAGGCCGCTGTAGAGGGTATTGGGCAGCGTGGGCAGCAGATGCTCGACGGTATAGAGCATCTTGCTGATATGGCTCTGGGCCACCTGGTAGCCGTCCTCCGCAAGGCGCTTGACCAGCTCACGCTGCGAGAGCGTGTCGCCGCTCTCCTCCTCGTACATCGCCTTGGCGTCCATCACGCCCTTGGCTCGCTCGATCCAAAGCAGCTGGCCACGGTTGTCGTTCTCGCTGAGGTGCCCCGTCAGCATCTTCACTTCCGACTGCCAGGGTCGGTACAGGGCATAGAAGGCGTGGAAGCGCGACTCACCGGTCTCTTCATAGAGCTCGCGCAGGATCTGCAGGCGGGTATTGCCACCGTCGCAGATGGTGTAGTGCTTCTCGCCCGGCCGCTGGGTGACCGGGGGCTTGTGCTTGAGGCCCGCTGCACGGATCGACGCCTTGATCTCCTCGTACTTGGGGTTCTGGACCTGCCGGGGGTTGTGCTCGTAGGGCTTGAGCACGTCCAGAGTGACCCAGACGGCCATCTCCTGGTCGGGTGGTGTCACGGCATCCACGGGCTGCCCCTGACGCTTGGGGCCGGGCTGCATCAGGCGCTCACGAAGCTGCTGGTCGGTCGGGCGTTTCATCGGCGGTACTCCTCGGTGACGAAGCGGGCGAAGGCGGCACCGCCATGCGGCGCCTGGGTGCTGATGACAGTGGCATCACTCGTCATGGCGGCCCCTCTGCTGCCACTCCGCCCGGCGAAGCTGGGAGCGTGCATTCAGTTCGGCACGGCGGTCCTTGGTGGTAAAGGAGGTGAAGACCGGCGCACAGCCCGGCTTGCTGAACCTCAGATGCCCGCCGCTGGTACGCTGCACCTCCCACCCCCGGGTGGCGGCATAGCGCACCAGACGCTGCATCCCCTTGCACCCCCGTGCTGCCGACAGCGACTTACTCATCGTTGCCCTCCTCGACCTCCCAGAAGCGTTTCAGCAAGGCATCACCACCCTCGATGAAGGTGTGGATCTCATGGCCGCTATAGGTGGCCATCTGGATCACAGCGAGGGCACCCTCCTGCAAGTCAGGGTCGAGCCCGCGCAGTCGCTGCATCTCGAAGGGCCAGCTGTCGCCGTTGTAGAGCCCAAGGAGGAGACGACGCAGGTGATGGGACTGGCCGCTGTGACCCTCAGCCACGCGGATCAGGTGCTCGAGGGCTGGTAGCCCTTCCTTCTCAGCCTCAAGCTGACGCTGGCGGGAGTCGTTCATGACCTGGGCCAAGGCCTGAGAAAGCCGGGAACGGGGCTCGGGTGTGCGCACGCGATGCTGGCTCATGGGGTCACCTCCTGATGCTGCCAGGCCAACGGCTTGAAGCGCGCCGACTCTCCCTGGAACGCCAGGTGCACAGTGCCGGTGGGGCCGTTGCGCTGCTTGCCCAGGATCAACTCGGCCAGACCGTGGCTCTCTTCGTTGTCGGAGTGGTAGACCTCGTCGCGGTAGATGAAGGCGATGACGTCGGCATCCTGCTCCAGCGCGCCACTGTCACGTAGGTCGGCCATGCAGGGGCGCTTGTTGGGGCGGGTCTCCAAGGAGCGGTTGAGCTGCGACAGGGCAATCACCGGGGTGCGCAGCTCCTTGGCGGTTTCCTTGAGGATGCGGCTGACCTTGCCCACCTCGAGGGTGCGGTTTTCGCTGCCCGGCTCCTGAAGCAGCTGCAGGTAGTCCACCAGGATCATGGAGGGGCGCCCGAAGCGGCGGGTCATGCGGCGAGCGCGGGCCTTCAGGCTGGAGGCGGTGATGCCCGAGGCATCATCGATCAAGAGCTTCCCGTCCAATTGAGTGAGCCGACTGACCGCGGCGGTTACCTTGGGCCAATCCTCGTCTTCCATCTTTCCGGTGCGCAGCTTCTGCAGGGAGACATCGCCCAGGCTGGCGATCAGCCGCAGCATCAGCTGCGACTCGGGCATCTCCAGGGAGAAGATGAACACCGGACCGGTAGCCTCCTCTGCCATCAGGGCATGCTCCGCGAATCCGAGCCCCATGGCGGTCTTGCCCATGGAGGGGCGGCCGGCCAGGATGATGAGATCCCCGGGCTGCCAGCCCGCGGTCATGGCATCCAGCTCGCTCAGGCCGCTCGGGATTCCCGTCACCCCACCTTGCGCATTGAAGGCCTGATCGATGACGTTGATGGCCTCCCCCAGCATCTCCTTCATGGAGCTCAGCCGGTCATGACGTTCCTCCGTCAGGGCGAAGAGCTTCTGCTCGGCCTCCTCGATCAGCTCGGCGGCTGTGCGGCCCTGAGCATTCAGTGCCTGCTGGTTCAGCGTGAAGCAGGTGTGGATCAGCTGACGCAGCGCATGGCGGTCCTTCACGATCTCGGCATAGGCCGCCACATTGGCCGCGCTGGGCGTATTACGGGCCAGCTCTGCCAGAAAGGCGAGCCCCCCCACCTGATCCAGCTGGTGGGCTTCCTCCAGTGCTTCGGAGACCGTCACCACGTCCATCGGCTGGTCGCGCTCGGCCAGCCCCTGGATCGCCTGGAACACCAGACGATGAGCCTGCTGATAGAACATGGCAGGGGCCAGGCGGTCGGCGACCTCGTCCCACATGGCGTTATCCAGCAAAAGACCGCCCAGCACCGACTGCTCCGCCTCCAGGCTGTGGGGAGGCAGATAGCCGGCTTCCGGGCGCTCTTCTGCCACCCGGAGTTCGACCAGATTCTCAATGGCACTCATCGTGGCAACCTCCCTGCATGGCGGTGGTGCTGACCATGGCGTCGATCAACGGCTGCCAGTCTGGGTTGAGCTCACAGGCCATCGCCTTGACCTGGTCGGCAGCGGCGGGCGACTTGCGGCCGGCGGGCTTGCGCGGCTCGAACTGGTGAGCCGGCAACCCGGCACTGGCCGCCTGTCGGAAGGCGACACCGGCGCGGATGGTGCTCTGCATGACGGTGACGCCCTGCTCGCCGGCGGCGAACATCTCTGCCAGCGTCTGGTGGATGCCCCGCGCATCGGCGGTTTCATCCAGGCGATTCACGAGTACGGAAACGGGGGGAACGGAGAGGTGGGTGAACTGGCTGAGCGCCTCGAGATCGCGCAGCAGGCCAACGGTGCCACGCACGAACTCACGGGCAGAGAGCAGCTCGGGAGTGATGGGAGAGAGAGCGTGATCGGAAGCCAGGACCGCCATCTCCAGCGTGATGGAGCGCGCCCCCTGGGTGTCGATCAGGATGAGGTCATAGCCCGACAGATTGGAGAGCAGCTGGGCAAGCCGGAAACGGCCGTCCGGGGCGTTGAGCAGCAGCTGAGGGAGCTGGCCGGCATGATCGTTGGAGATCACTACATCCAGATTGGGATGGGCCGTCTGCGATATGACGCGGTCGGGAGCCGTGTCGCTAAGCGCGATCAGCTCATAGGTGCCGCCGGGGGCTTCGGTGCGGAGGGGGTAGTAACTGGAGAGCGTGGGCTGGCTGTCCAGGTCGATGAACAGGACCTTGAGGCCCGCATCGGCCAACAGGCCACCCAGGTTGGCGGTGACGGTGGTCTTGCCGACGCCGCCCTTGGTGGAGATAACAGACATGATACGCATTGATGTTGCCCTCGTGTGGTGACGAGTGGCGTAAGGGTCGACCCCCAATCAATGCAGTGCGTACCTGGTGGGCCCAGCAGGACTCGAACCTGCGACCAAGGGATTATGAGTCCCCTGCTCTAACCAACTGAGCTATAGGCCCTTTCGGCGGGAGCGCCAGGGCGGCGCCGCGACGTATGATAGCGAATGCCGATGGCCGAGGCCAGCCGCGCGGCTTGCGGGGGAGTCGGCCCTTCGGCGAAGATGCCGGGGCCGCCGAGGGCGGCATTCCCCTGGCCACCCTGCGAGACCTCATGTTCCTGCTGATTGCCTTCGCCGCCCTCTCCATCGGCGTCTCCTTCCTCTGCTCGCTGCTCGAGGCGGCGCTGCTCTCGATGACGCCGAGCTACGTGGCCCAGGTGCGCGAGGCCAACCCCCGGCTGCACGCCAGGCTCAACGACCTGAAGCGCAACATCGACCAGCCGCTGGCGGCGATCCTCACGCTCAACACCATCGCCCACACGGTGGGCGCCACCGGCGTCGGCGCCCAGGTCACGGTGGTGTTCGGCGAGGCCTGGCTGGGGGTCGCCTCGGCGCTGATGACGCTGCTGATCCTGTTCGTCTCCGAGATCATCCCCAAGACCATCGGCGCCACCTACTGGCGCCAGCTCTCCCCCATGCTGGCCACCACCCTCAAGGTGATGGTGTGGAGCCTGAAGCCCTTCATCTGGATGTCGGAGCAGATCACCCGGCGCATCGGCAAGGACGCCATGGACACCGACATGCGTGGCGAGATCAAGGCGCTGGCGCAGATAGGCCAGGAGGAGAAGGCGCTGGACCCCGAGGAGACCCGGGTCATCGTCAACATCCTCAACCTGCACGACATCACCGTGAGGAGCGTGATGACCCCGCGCACCGTCTCGGTGACGGCGCGGGCCGGCATGACGGTGAAGGAGTTCGACGCGGCGTGCGGCGACTCGCCCTTCACCCGCTTCCCGGTGATGGATGGCGGCGAGCAGGCGCTGGGCTATGTGCACCGGGCCGACACCTACAACGCCGAGGACGACGTCGACCTCAAGACGCTGATGCACCCGATCAAGACGGTGCTGGACGGCGAAAGCGTCGAGCAGGTGTTCATGGCGATGGTGCAGGACCGCCAGCACCTGTGCGTGGTCTACGACGACCTCGGCACCTGGGTGGGGCTGATCACCCTGGAGGATGTCATCGAGACCATCCTCGGCCAGGACATCGTCGACGAGACCGACAACGTCGCCAACCTGCGCAAGTACGCCCGCCAGCGCTGGACCAAGTCGCTCAAGAAGGCGCAGCAGAGGCCGGCAGAGGAGTAGCTCAGCCCGGCGGGGTGCCCGGGCGGTCGGGGATCAGCCGGCCGGGCACCAGCCGCAGGTAGGCGAGCATGCCGAACAGCTCCACCAGCGACTGGACGACGATGACCACCACCGCGGCCTGCCAGCCCTGGGGCAGCGCCAGGGCGATGGGCAGCATCACGAAGGAGTTGCGGGTGCCGAGGCTGAAGGTCAGGGTGCGCGCCGCTGGCGGCGAGAGCCCGAACAGCCGCCCCAGCCCCACGCCCAGCAGCGCGGCCAGCGCCAGGTAGCCGACGAAGAGCGGCAGCACCTGGAGCACCACCCCGCTCACCCCCGCCATGCCGGCGACCTGGGTCGCTGCCACGAGCAGCAGCACCGCGGCGAGCAGCGGCACCGGCAGCCAGCCCAGCCCGGCCACCAGGCGATGCGCCCCCGCCCGGCGGCTTGCCAGCCGCCGGGTCAGCCAGGCCGCCGCCAGCGGCACCAGGATCAGCCCGGCGAAGGCCCCCAGTAGCGGCCCGCCGATGGCGAGGCTCAACCACTCCGCCCCCAGGAAGAGCCACAGGTAGCTCGGCAGCGTCACCAGCTGCAGCGCCAGCAGCAGCGGCGTGGCGGCGATGGCACGCCCGGCGTCGCCGCGCCCCAGGTGGCTGAAGGTGATGAACCAGTCGGTGCAGGGCACCAGAAGCACCATCAGCACGCCGAGCTTGACGGCCGGCGCCATTGGCAGCGCCACCACCAGGCTGCCGACGAGCAGCGGCAGCAGCAGGAAGTTGCCGAGCACCAGGGCGCCGGCGAAGCGCCAGTCCCGCGCCGCCAGGCCGAGGCGGCCCAGCGGCACCTGGGTGAAGGTGGCATAGAGCAACAGGCCGAGCAGCGGCCAGAGCCCGCCCTCCAGGCCGGCGGCTGCCGCGGGGCGTAGCCCGCCAAGGGCAAGGCCGGCCAGGAGCGCCGCCAGGTAGACCCACACCTGGTGGCGTTCCAGCGCCTCACGCACTGGGGGTGGCTCCCTCGGCGGCGGCCAGCAGCGCCCCGGTCTGCACCCGCCACTGGGCGGCGTAGCGGCCGTCGGCCGCCAGCAGGGTGTCGTGGGTGCCGCGCTCGGTGACCCGGCCGCCCTCGACCACCACGATCTCGTCGGCGTGGACGATGGTGGAGAGGCGGTGGGCGATCATGATCACGGTGCGGCCGTGGCCGATGCGCGCCAGGGAGCGCTGGATGGCGGCCTCTGTCTCGTTGTCCACGGCGCTGGTGGCCTCGTCCAGCACCAGGATCGGCGGGTCCTTGAGCAGCGCCCGGGCCAGCGAGAGGCGCTGGCGCTGGCCACCGGAGAGGCGCACGCCGCGCTCGCCCACCGGGGTATCGAGCCCCTGGGGCAGCGCCTGGATGAAGGCCCACGCCTCGGCGGTCCTGGCCGCCTCGATCACATCGGCCTCCGGGGCGTCGGGTTTCCCATAGGCGATGTTGTCACGCACCGTGCCCTCGAACAGGTAGACGTCCTGGCTGACCAGCCCGATGGCGCCGCGCAGCGAGGCGAGGCTCACCGCGTCGATCGCCTGGCCGTCGATGCGGATGCGCCCCGCGTCGGGATCGTAGAAGCGCAGCAGCAGCTTGATCAGGGTCGACTTGCCGGAGCCGGTGGCGCCCACCAGGGCCAGGGTATTACCCGCCGGCACCTTAAGGCTTATCTGCTCCACGCCCCCCTCGCCTTGCGCGTAACGGAAGCTCACCCCTTCGAAGCTCACCTCACCCCGCAGCGGCTCGGCCAGCGGTGCGGAGGCGTCGTCGCGCACCCGGATCGGCACCGCCAGCAGGTCGAGGATGCGTCGGGTGCTGGCCATGGCACGCTCGAACAGGTCGATCACCTCGGCAAGGCCCGTCAGCGGCCACAGCAGGCGCTGGGTGAGGAACACCAGCACGCCGTAGGCGCCCACGTTGAGCTCGCCCTGCAGCGCCAGCATGCCGCCCACGGTGAAGGTGGCCAGAAAGCCGGCCAGTATCGCCATGCGGATCACCGGGATGAAGGCGGAGCTGACCTGGATGGCGCGGCGGTTGGCCTCCACGTAGGCCTCGCTCACCTCGCGCAGGCGCGCCGCCTCGCGGGCCTCGCTGGTGAAGCTCTTGATGGTGGCGATGCCGGCCAGGTTGTTGGCCAGCCGGCTGGCCAGGTCGCCCACCTTCTCGCGCACGTCGGCGTAGAGCGGGCCCGCCTTGCGCTGGAAGTAGAAGGCGCCCCAGATGATCAGCGGGATGGGCGTGAAGGCGAGCAGCGCGACCAGCGGCGAGATGACGAAGAACACCGCCCCCACCGCCACCACGGTGACCCCGACCTGGATCAAGGCGTTGGCGCCGCCGTCGAGGAAGCGCTCCAGCTGGTTGATATCGTCGTTCATGGTGGCCACCAGCTGGCCGGAGCTCCTGGACTCGAAGAAGGCCATGTCCAGGCGCTGGGCGTGCTCGTAGGTATCCAGGCGCATGTCGGCCTGGAGGCGCTGGGCGAGGTTGCGCCACAGGATCTTGTAGAGGTACTCGAACAGCGACTCGCCGGCCCAGATGAAGAAGGTGAGCACGGCCAGGATCATGATCTGCTCCTGAGCCGAGGTGAAGCCCAGGCGTGCCACGAAGCTCGCCTCCTGGTTGACCACCACGTCGATGGCCACGCCGATCAGAATCTCGGGGGCGATATCGAACAGCTTGTTGATGATCGAGCAGGCGCTGGCGGCGAGGATGCGCCGGCGGTAGCCGCGGGCGTAGCGCAGCAGGCGCACCAGCGCCTGGAAGCTGCTGGGGGTGGCCGGGGTGGTGGTCATGGCGAGTCCTTGTGGTTGGCCCGGGCAGGATACCGATTCACCCGCGCGCCTCCAACGCGAGCGCTTCGGCGGCTACGGAAGTCGACGCAGATCGGTCAGCAGCGGCGTGCCGCTCGCCGGGTCATGGATCAGGGTACAGGCAACGCCGTAGAGCTCCGCTACCAGCGCCTCGGTGACCACCTCGGCCGGCGAGCCCTGGGCGATAATGACGCCACCGCGCATGGCGACCAGGTAGTCAGCGTAGCGACAGGCGCTGGCCAGGTCGTGGAGCACCAGGGCGATGGTACGCCCGCGAGCCGCCAGCCTGCACACCAGTTCGAAGACCTCCAGCTGGTGCCCCAGGTCCAGCGCCGAGGTGGGCTCATCCAGCAGCAGCAACGGCGTCTGTTGGGCGATGGTCATGGCGATCCAGGCGCGCTGGCGCTGTCCGCCGGACAGCGACTCCAGCGGGCGTTCCGCCAGGGCCTCGAGGCCGGCGGCGGATAGCGCTTCGTCTACCGCCCGCCGATCGTCGGACGACCACTGGCGCAGCCAGCCCTGGTGGGGCTGGCGACCGAAACGCACCAGGTCTCCTACCGTCAGGCCCTCCGGCGCGCCGGCCTCCTGGGGCAGCAGCGCCAGGCGCCGTGCCAGCTCCCGGGCCGGCAGGCGCTGGATATCCACGCCGTCGAGCAGCACCGCCCCGCCGGCGGGGGCGTGCAGGCGCGCCAGGCCGGCCAGCAGGGTCGACTTGCCGCAGCCGTTGGGGCCGACGATGGCGGTGACCCGCCCCGGCGGCAGGGTCAGGGCCAGGTCGTCGATGATGGTCGTCCGGCCGTGGGCCAAGGAGAGCGCGCTGGCCTGCAGCAGGTTCGCGGGGTGGGCGGAGGCGTTCATGCGGGGCTCCTCGAGGGTCGCAGCAGGATCCACAGCAGCCAGGGGCCGCCGACGATGGCGGTGACGATGCCCACCGGCAACTCGATGGGGGCCAGCAGCAGGCGACCCACCAGGTCGGCCAGCACCA
Organism: Halomonas sp. PBN3; assembly: GCF_000475415.1. Classification (NCBI taxonomy): domain Bacteria; kingdom Pseudomonadati; phylum Pseudomonadota; class Gammaproteobacteria; order Oceanospirillales; family Halomonadaceae; genus Halomonas; species Halomonas sp. PBN3. The sequence goes on from NZ_AXCA01000159.1 coordinate 9,493, forward strand.
TCACCAGGGCGCCGGCCAGGGCCGAGGCGATCAGTGGCACGCCGCGCGGCGAGGAGAGCGAGCGGGCGATCTCCGGGCCGATCAGCCCCACCATGCCCACCGGGCCGGCGACCGCCACCGCCAGGGCGGTGAGCTGCACCGCGAGGGTCAGCACCTGGAGCCGCCGGCGTTTGAGGCGGATGCCCAGGCCGCTGGCCACGGCATCGGAGAATCGCAGGCCGGAGAGCGAACGCCCCAGGGCGAGGGCCAGCGGCACTCCCAGCGCCAGCCCCGCGGCCAGCACCGTCACCGCCCCCGGCGAGCGGGCGTTCAGGGTGCCCACTGTCCAGGGGTAAGCCGCATTGGCGCTGTCGATATCCACCTGGGCCAGCAGCAGCTGGGTGACGGCACCGAACACCGCACCGATGCCGATGCCGGCCACGATAAAACGATAGCCCCGGGTATCCCCGCCGCTGGCCAGGCCGAAGGTGATGGCGGCCGCGGTGGCACCGCCGACCAGGGCCATGGCGGGCGGTGCCAGGGAGGTGCCGAGCCCCACCACCGAGGCCACCGCGAAGGCCGTGGCGCCATTATCGATGCCGATGATCCCCGGCGTGGCCAGGCGGTTGCGGGCCAGGGTCTGCATCAAACAACCGGCTAGCGCGAAGGCGGCGCCGGTCAACCAAGCGGCGACCAGTCGCGGCAGGCGCAGTTCCTGGACGATAAAGGCGGCAAAAGGGTCGCCGCTACCCAGCAAGGCGGGCCACAACGCCGCCAGCGACAGCCGCTCGGTGCCCAGCGCCAGATAGGCCAGCGATGCCACCAGCAGGGCCAGCAGCAGCGACACGCCAACCGACAGATCCCGGCGCTCGACCAGCAAGCTGATATCACCCACTGCCAGGCGCCAGTGTCCGAGCGGCGGCGTAACATCTTCTTCGGGGGCAGTCCTCGACCCAGCTAGGATAGATTTCCAGGAAGCAAACCGTTCGAGCTCCATATTCATTCTCTTCGCCTCCTTACAGTTTCGGCAGGCGCCGGGCGCGCACCACGGCCACCAGCACCGGGGCGCCGAGCAGCGCGGTGAGCACCCCGATGGGCAGCTCCGCGGGGGCCACCACTAGGCGTGAGACGATATCCGCGACCAGCACCATCAGCGGGCCCAGCGGCAGGCAGAGCCACAGGGTGCGGCGGATGTCGGGGCCGGCCAGGGCACGGGCGGCGAAGGGCACCACCAGGCCGACGAAGGCGATGGGCCCGGCCAGGGCGGTGGCCGCCCCCACCATCAGCGCCACCGCCAGGATCACCAGCAGGCGCACGCGTCCCGGATGGTGACCCAGCCCCGAGGCAACCCGCTCGCCCAGCGCCAGGGCGGCCAGCGGCCGAGCGATGACGGCGATGATCCCCAACGCCAATGCCAGGCTGGGCAACACCGCCAGGAGGTCCTCGAGGCGGCGCCCCGCCAGGCTGCCCACGACCCAGAAGCGGATCTCGTCGGCGGTGCGTTGATCGAACAACAGCAACAGCGAGGTGAGTGAGGCGAGCAGCGCCGAGAAGGCGGCACCGGCCAGCACTAGGCGCACCGGGTCACCGCCCATGCCACGCAGACGCACCACGCTGAGCACGGCCACACAACCCAGCAGCGCTCCCACCTGCCCCACCGCGATGCGCAGCGTCGCCGCGCTGGCGCCCAGCCACAGCGCCACGCCCACGGCGAAGGCCGCGCCGGCACTGACCCCGAGCAGCCCGGGCTCGGCCAGCGGGTTGCGCGACACCGCCTGCAGCAGCGCCCCAGCCAACCCCAGTGAGATACCGATGACGATGCCGATCAGGGTGCGCGGTGCACGCAGCGCGCCCACCACGAAGGTCGCCTCGTCATCACCGTGCCCTGTCAGCACGGCCAAGGCGCGACCCGGGGTTACCTCGCCGGCGCCCAGCAACAGGCTGACGATGGCCACCGCTGCCAGCAGCACCAGCAGAAACATCATGACACGCCAAAGCCCCGCCGGGCGGCGGGGGTGACGACACAAGCCGCTCGCCGCCATCAGGGCAACAGCGCGGCTTCGATATCGTCGAGGATCGCCTGGGCGGCCAGCGGGCCACTGGCGCTGGTCCACAGCTGACCATCCACCGGAACCACTCGATCGCTCTCCACGACCGGCAGGCGGGCGAAGGCGGCTGACTGCTTGGCCGCTTCCAGGGCCTCGTCGCCCTCCACGTTCAGTGTGGCCAAGAACAGCCAGTCGCCCTCCAGCCGCGAGAGGTTCTCGAGGCTCAGCGGATCGCTGTGCACCCCACGCTGATTGACCAGGCCGGCGTCGTCGACCGCCAGGCCGGCGGCCGCCAGCACGCCGCTGGTGAACAGCGACTCGGACATCACCAACGGGCCCTGGGGCATCCAGCGCACCAGGTTGGCGCTGCCGTCCACCCCCGCCTCGGCGAGGTCCACGGCGAGGGCGGCGGCGCGCTCCTCCACCTCGATAATGGCCTTCTCCAGCGCCTCGCCACGCCCCAGGGCCTCGCCGAACAGGCGTGCCTCATGTTTCCAGTTGTCGGCGGCCAGCTCACGGGCCTGGGGCACCACGGTGGGGGCGATCCGCGACAGCAGCGCGTACTGCTCGGCGGAGAGCTGCGGCGCCGCCAGGATCAGGTCCGGCCGCTCGGCCAGCACCGCCTCCAGGTTGATCTCGCGCACCACTCCGACGATGGTCGGGCGGGTCTCTTCATCGAGATGGGCCTCGATATAACGAGCCACGCCATCGCCGCCTCGGGTGGTAACGGCGCCCACCGGTGTCACCTCCACCGCCAGTGCGGCATCCAGGGCGCCCTCATAGAGGGTCACCACCCGCTCGGGGGCATCGGGGACCTCAATCTCGCCGTGGGCGGTGGCAACGCTGGCCGCCTGGGCAGTGGTCATGGCCAACAGGGCGGCCAGACCAACACAAGTGGAGGCGATGGATTTCAGGTGCTGCATTAGAAGAGGCTCCTTGCGTGAAACTATATGATAATGACTATTAGAATCTCTTGCATGGCACTGCTCAGGCAACAGGACGTTCGAGTAACCGCAACACTGGTCAGCGGGCGAGGGCCTCCACCACTTCATCCACCTGCGCCCGGACGCTGCCGAGACCGGCACCGGAGAGGTACCAGAGGTCCGCCGACAGCGGCACCACCTCCTCGCCCAGCGACTCGGCTGCCTCACCCTGGCGACCTGTAACCAGGATCAGCTGTGGCTCGGCCGCGGCGACAGCCTCGGCATCCGGGGTCTTGAGGCCGCCGACATCGGCACGTCCTTCGAGCAGGTGCTGCATATAGGCCGGAGCAGCCTGAGAAGGCAGCCCCACGACGTGCGCCTCGAGACCCAGCGCCTCCAGGGTGTCGACGCTGCCCCAGTCGAAGCTGACCACCGCCGGCCCTTGGGTGGCCCGAACTTCATGTGAGTCCGCACTGGCCTGCCCCACCAGGGTCAGCGACGCCATCGCCAGAGCCAATGCACAGGTGCCAAATCCTTTCATGATCGCCCTCCTTGAAATGGGAATCGATTGCAACAAGACTCGGCACCTTATCACTACCCACGTTGCAATACTCGGAACAAGGCCTTCGATGAAACAGACTTTCAAAAACAAATACGAATCTTTATCGTTTTGTCCGAATAAGGTCGCCGGCCACCACAATCCCCACGAGCAAGGAAGTTGCAAGATGTCAGTCTCACTCCCCTTTCCCCATCGACGCTCCACCCTGGCCTTGGCGATCTCCGCTACCTTCGCCAGCGGCACCTCTCTGGCCCAGGAGAGCACCGAGCTTGAGCCGGTGGTAGTCACCGCCTCGGGCTTCGAACAGGCGATCTCCGATGCCCCGGCCAGCATCTCGACGATCAGTGGCGAGGAGCTCAACAAACAGTCCTACTCGAGCATCGTGGATGCCGTGGATAACATCCCAGGCGTCTATGTCACCGGCGGCGGGTTGTCGAAGGACATCAGTATCCGTGGCATGGATGACAGCTATACGCTGTATCTGATTGATGGCCGCCCGATCAACGACGGCCGCACGGTCAACACCAACGGCACCGACAGCAGCAAGCAGATCGGCCTGCCACCGATCTCGATGATCGAGCGTGTGGAGGTGATTCGTGGACCGATGTCATCGCTCTATGGCTCTCAAGCCATGGGCGGCGTTGTCAATATCATCACCAAGAGAGTGACCGACGACTGGGCGGGCTCGGTCACCACCGAATACACTCACTCCTTCAACGACATCAACAACGACGGTCAGCAGGTCAGCTTCTTCACCGGCGGACCGCTGATCGAAGGCCTGCTCGGTGCCCGCATTCACGGCAGCTGGGTCGGCCATGAAAGTACACCCATACGCCCGGGCTCAGCATTGACTTGGTGGATAGCCGCGGCAACCCGGCGGAAACCAACACCACCCGCTACGACAAGGACGTCTACACCTTGTCGCACAAAGGCAACTACGGCGGCTTCCTGACCGACACCTACCTGCAGCACGATATCTCCGACCGCCACCTCAGCGGGGCCGGTGAGGAGAAGACCAATGAAATGACCACCTTCAATACCCAGTCGACCTACTTCTGGGGCAACCACATGCTGACGTTCGGCGGCCAGTACAAGTACGAGGACCTGACCGACGACACCAATGGCCTGCTCTCCTCCAATGTTCCCGGCGCCGTCAATCGCGTGGATCGCTGGCTCGCCTCGCTGTTCATGGAGATGGAGTGGAGCCTCACCGACGACCTCAACCTGACCACCGGGGTGCGCTATGACGACGACGAACTATTTGGCGGCCACTTCTCGCCACGCGTCTACGCCAACTATCACCTGGCCCCCGAATGGACCCTCAAGGGCGGCGTCTCCACCGGCTACAAGCAGCCAAGCCTATCGGATGCTACCGAAGGCTTCGGACGCGGCACCGGCGGTGGCGGCTCCCCTGCACCACACCCCCGCGCTTTGATTATCGGCAACACGGACCTCGACCCGGAAACCAGCACCAACTACGAGCTCGGTATCGCCTACAACAATACCGCGGGGAGCCTGAGCGCCAGCGCGACACTGTTTCACACCCGATTCGACGACAAGATCGCCGAGGATCGCTTCTGCGAAACACCCAATGCCAATCGCAATGACCCCGCCACCTGGACCTGCCCCTACGCCGGCAATGAGTTCGTCTTCCTGAGCACCCGCAAGAACATCGACGAGGCCGAGATGCAGGGGGTCGAACTAGCGCTGGGTTATGACATCACATCCCGGCTAAGCATCACCTCCAGCTACACCTACACCGAGTCCGAGCAGAAGACCGGGGAATTCGCCGGTGAGCCACTCAACAAGACCCCCGAGCACATGTTCAACGTGCTGCTCGACTGGCAGGCCACCCGCGACCTCAACCTCTGGGTGCAGAACAATATTCGCGGCGAGACCAGCGATTACCTGGGCCGCAGCAGCATGAGCGACGGCACCCCCGGCTACGGCTTCGTCGATGCCGGCCTGGTCTACGCCCTGAATGACAAGGCCCGCGTCAAGGCCGGCCTCTACAACATCGGCGACAAGGAGGTCACCAACGACGACTACGAGGTCGTGCTCGACGGTCGCCAGCTCAACCTGGGGCTCACCGTGGACTTCTAGGCCTCGCGCCCTGTTGCGGCCCCGCCGCCCCACCGCCAGGCCTCCTATCCTCCCCATCGTCCCCCAATGCTTCGTCCCGGCCACGCCGGGGCGTTGTCGTGGCTCGTATCGCCCCTACGCCAGACGTTCCACTCCCTGCAACACGGCGTTTCATGAGAAAGGCTATCAATTAGGGAACTTTCTCTTATAGACTCTCAACACTTCTGATAATCACTATCATTCAAGGAATGCCATGAACCGCTTCACCCCTCATGCCCTGGTCAGCGCCGTAGCCCTTGCCACCGCTTCCACCGCCCTGGCCCAGGAGAGCCAGCAGCTGGATAACATCGTGGTCACCGCCGCCGGCTTCGAACAGGCGATGGCCGAGGCGCCGGCCAGCATCTCGGTGATCAGCCGCCAGGAGCTGGAGGAGAAACGGGTCAGCAGCGTCGCCGATGCCCTGCGCGATGTGGAAGGTGTCGACGTGGGCGGCCAGGTGGGCAAGACCGGCGGGCGCAATATCAGCATCCGCGGCATGCCCAGCGACTACACCCTGATCCTGATCGACGGTCGCCGTCAGAACACCGCCGGCAGCGTCACCCCCAACGGCTTCGGCGAAACTTCCACCAGCTTTATGCCGCCGGTTTCCAGCATTGAGCGAATCGAGGTGATCCGCGGGCCGATGTCGACCCTCTACGGCTCCGATGCCATGGGCGGGGTGATCAATATCATCACCCGCAAGGTGGGCGACACCTGGAGCGGCTCGGTACAGGCCGAAACCACTCTCAACGAGCACGACGAGTTCGGCGACAGTCGCGAGACCAGCCTCTATGCCAGCGGCCCGCTGATCGAGAAGACCCTGGGGCTCCAGGTGCGCGGCCGGTTTTATGAGCGCGACGCCTCCAGCCTGACCTATACCGAGGCGGACGGTACCGAAGTGCCGGTCAGCCAGCGCGGCCCCAGCCCCGTCGAGGGGGATATCTATAGCTTCGGCGCCAAGCTCACCCTCACCCCGCATCAGGATCACGAGCTATGGCTCGACGGCGAGACCAGCCGTCAGGAGTACGCCAACGATGAGTGCCAGCTGGGCACCCTGGATGGCCAGACCCGCAGCTGCGAGCCGAACCCTGGCACCGCCAACGGTTATAGCGATGAACTGCGCTTCGAGCGCCACCAGCTGGCCATCGGGCATACCGGGCGTTTCGCCTCCGGCACTCTCGAATCCAGCCTGATGCACAACACCACCGAGACGCTGGGCCGCACCATACCGGGCACCATGGGGCAGCCTTATGCAGGCTTCCCCGATATTGTGGGCGGCGACGCACGTGAGCTCGAGACCACCAACACCGTGCTCGACAGCAAGTTCATAATGCCGCTTGGCGATCATATGACAACGATCGGCGGTCAGTGGATGGATTCCGAGCTGACCGATGGGCTGGCCACCGAGGAGTTCTCACAGACCACCTGGGCGCTGTTCGCCGAAGACGAGTGGTGGCTGGCCGACGACTGGGCCCTGACCCTGGGTGGCCGTTACGACCACCACGACGCCTTCGGCAGCCAGTTCAGCCCGCGCGGCTACCTGGTATGGAGCGCTACCGACGACTGGACGCTCAAGGGCGGTATCAGCCGCGGCTACAAGACACCCTCACTCAACGACTTGCACAATGGGGTCAACGGCGTGACCGGCCAGGGCACCATCCTGACCATCGGCAACCCGGACCTGCAGCCGGAGACGAGCACCAGCAGCGAACTCGCCGCCCAGTACGATAACGGCGAGGGTTTCATGGCCAGCGCCACGCTGTTCCACAACCGCTTCGACGACAAGATCGCCTCCGGCCCGGATATCGTGGTCAGCGGTGACCCGATGATCCCCGATGGCACCTACTCTCAGGATATCAATATCGACGATGCCGAGACCCAGGGCATCGAGCTCTCCACGCGCATCCAGCTCTCGGAGAGCGTCAACCTGAGCGCCAACTACACCTATACCGACAGCGAGCAGAAGAGCGGTGCACAGAAGGGCGAGCCGCTGACCGATACCCCGGAGCATGCAGTCAATGGCACCCTGCGCTGGCAGACTACCGAACGGCTGAGCACCTGGCTCTCCGGCGAGTATCGCAGCGAACGCTACCGCAACCGTGAGCGGGTACGCGGCGCACCCTCCTTCGATGACCTGGGCGACTTCGAGTCCTATGCCCTGTTCCACCTGGGCGGCAGCTATCAGGTCTCCGATGCCTTTACCGTCAGCGCCACGGTCCAGAATCTGTTCGACAAGGACTTCGTCGACTACCGTGCCTACGATGGCGGCGCCAGCTACGGCAACGTCTACGCCAACAGCGAGGAAGGTCGCCGCCTCTGGCTCTCCGCCCGCTACGAGTTCTGAGCACGACCGAGACACTGTCTCGCTGTTTCGATCGATCCGTCCCTTCGCCCTGGCCACGCCGGGGCTTTTTGATGACAGACGAATGCATCCCAAAGCCAAATGGCAATGATTTGTATTATTTTGCTTGCATGCCATACTGCCGCCATCGCCATCGCGAGCCTTTACCGCCATGCATGACTTCGACGAGCTGGCCGCCTTCGATGCAGTGATGGCCTCGGGCAGCCTGACCCGCAGCGCGCGGGAGCTGGGCCTGGCCAAGTCGACCCTGAGCCGGCGTATCAGCCAGCTGGAGAGCCGGCTCGGCCAGACCCTGCTGCGTCGCCAGGCCAACCGCCTGATCCCCACCGAGGCGGGGCTGCTGTTCCACGACTACTGCCGGGAAATGCTGCGCCTGGCCAGCCGCAGTCGCGAGGCGCTGGCCGACCTCGCCGAGGCGGTACGCGGACGTATCACCCTCGCGGTTCACTCCAGCCTGGCACGCAGCTGGGCGGCGGGGGTGGCGGAGGACTTCCTGGCACGCCATCCAGAGGTGGAGCTGACCCTGCAGGCGCGTGAACAAGCGGTGTGCTCGCCGGAGAGCCAGTGCGTGCAGGTGTGGCTGGGCGAGGTACCCACCGAGGCCAGCCTCAGGTCGGAGCCGCTGGGGCGACTCGCGCGCCATCTCTATGCCAGCCCCGACTACCTGGCACGCCACGGCGCGCCGGCACATCCCGAGGCGCTCGCGCATCACGCCTGGATCGACCTGCTGGGCACGACGCACGCAGGGCTGACGCTGCATCGTTCCGATCAGAGCGCCTTCTGTTTCCGTCCGCCACGCTCACGGCTGCGGGTCGACCTGCCGGTGCTGCATGTGGATGCCATCGCCCGCGGCCAGGGCATCGGGGTGCTGCCGGAGTGGATCGTGGCCGCCCGCGAGGCCCACCATCCCGGCGAACTGGTGGCCTGCCTGCCCGCGTGGCGACCGACGCCGCTGGCGGTGACCCTGCTCTACCCCTACGGCCAGCGCCCGCGCCGAGTCGACGCCCTGCTGGACTGCCTGCGCCGGGCCGTGCCCGAGGCCTGGCGCCCCTGACACCGAGCCCTCGCCTTGCCAGGCCGGCCGCCGCTTCCGACAATAGTCGCCCGCTCTTTTCCTCAGGGACGACCGCATGCTTGCCGAACTCTTCGCCGTGATGGCGCCGGTGCTCACCGGCGCCGGTCTGGGCTTCACCTGGATCCGCCTGGGCCAGCCCTACCCGGTGGAGTTCGTCACCCGCTTGGTGTTCAACATCGGCACCCCGGCGCTGGTGATCGCCTCGCTCTCCGGCGCCGAGATCGACGCCGGCAGCTTCGGGCGCACCATGCTGGCAACGGCCCTGGTGATCAGCGCCATGGCGGCGATGACCTGGCCGCTGGCGCGCCTGCTGGGCAAGGAGTGGCGGGTGCTGCTGGCTCCCGCGATGTACCCCAACACCGGCAACATGGGGCTGCCGGTGGTGCTCTACGCCTTCGGCAGCGCCGGCTTCGCCTACGGCATCACGGTGATGGTCACGGTGTCGCTGTTCCAGTTCACCCTGGGCTCGGTGATGGCCAGCCGCGGCGGCAACCCGCTGCGCACCCTGGCGCGCACCCCCACCGTCTACGCCATCGCCATCTCGCTGGTCCTGCTGCTCACCGACACCGCCCTGCCCCGCTGGCTGGCCAACAGCGTCGACCTTATCTCGGGCTTCACCGTGCCGCTGATGCTGATCACCCTGGGCGTCTCGCTGGCCAGCATTCAGGTGAAGAGCCTGCGCTCGGGCATCGGCTTCAGCCTGCTGCGTATCCCGGTGGCGGCGGCGCTGGCCTGGGGCATCGGCAGCCTGCTCGACCTGCCGCCCCTGGCCCAGGGCATCCTGATCCTGCAGATGAGCATGCCGGTGGCGGTGTTCAACTACCTGTTCGCCCAGAAGGCGCGGCGCGAGCCGGAGTACGTGGCGAGCCTGGTGTTCTGCTCGACCCTGCTCTCGCTGCTCTACCTGCCGCTGCTGCTGGCCTGGCTGATGTAGCGCGTCGCGCATCGGCGACGGGGAACGGCGCTGCTGCTCGAGGGCGAGGTCGGTCGCATCCGCGACGTGCGCCAGGGGCCGGACGGCGCCCTCTACCTGCTCCAGGATGCCCCCGACGGCGCCTTCTACCGGCTGACACCCGCCGGCGAATGACGTAGCCTCTCAGGCCTGTCTGCGAATCCCGACGTCCTGGCGTCGGGATTTTTATTTGAACATGCATTCAAAAAACCGTAGGGTAGAGAACCTTTCGCAACCGTCAACGCTCCCGCATGCCAAGCTAGGCGGCGCAGGCAGGCACCATCGTGCCCAGGCGCCATGCCAGGGGCTGACATAAAGGCAGAGCCAATGAACGAGAACCGAAACGTCAAGATACGGGTGCGCAACCTGAGCAAGGTCTTCGGCAACAACCCGAAGAAGGCGCTCGAACTGCGCGACCAGGGGCTCAAGCGCCCCGAGATCCTCGACAAGACCGGCCAGACGTTGGGCCTCTCCAACATCGACTTCGACGTCTACGAGGGCGAGCTGCTGGTGATCATGGGGCTCTCAGGCTCGGGCAAGTCGACCCTGATCCGCTGTCTCAACCGCCTGATCGAGCCCACCGAGGGCGAGATCGTCATCGACGGCGAGGACATCCCCCAGCTGGACGGCAAGGCGCTGCTGGAGTGTCGCCGCCGCCACTTCTCCATGGTGTTCCAGAACTTCGCCCTCTTCCCCCACCGCACGGTGCAGCAGAACGCCGAGTTCGGCCTGGAGATCCGCGGCGTGGAGCGCGCCGAGCGCGCCGAGATCGCGCGCAAGGCCCTCAAGCAGGTGGGCCTCGATGGCTGGGAGGATGCCTACCCCAACCAGCTCTCCGGGGGCATGCAGCAGCGCGTCGGCCTGGCCCGAGCGCTGGCCAACGACTCCACCGTGCTGCTGATGGACGAGGCCTTCTCGGCGCTGGACCCGCTGATCCGCGGCGACATGCAGCAGGAGCTGCAGGAGCTGCAGAGCCGCATGCAGAAGACCACGGTGTTCATCACCCACGATCTCGACGAGGCGCTCAACATCGCCGACCGCATCATCCTGCTCAAGGATGGCGAGATCGTGCAGATCGGCACCCCGGAGCAGATCCTCACCCATCCGGCGGATGACTACGTGAAGCGCTTCGTGGAAGGCGTGGACATGTCCAGGATCCTTACCGCCGAACACGCCATGCGCAAGGTGCGCGCCGTGGCCCGTGAGGGCGACGGCCCGCGCACCACCCTGCGCAAGATGCACGAGCACAACCTCGACTCCATCTACGTGACCCGCCGCGACCGCACCCTGCTGGGCCTGCTCGAGGTCGATGCCGCGGAACAGGCGGCCCGACAGGGCGCCGACACCATCGGTGCAGCCATGACACAGGACTTCCGCAAGGTCGGGCCCCAGGAACCGCTGCACAACCTCTTCGCCATGTTCAGCGAGAAGAGCTTCCCCATCGCGGTGGTGGATGACGACGAGCGCCTGCTCGGCGTGGTGGTCAAGGGCGCCGTGCTCGACCAGCTGGCCCGGGCCGCAGAGGAGAACACCACGGCAGACGCAGACACCGAGACCGCAGCGGCAGGAGAACAGTGATGGCGATCGAGATTCCAAGCATTCCCCTCGGCCAGTGGATCGAGGGCGGCCTCGACTGGCTGACTAGCGAGTACTCCATGGTCACCCGCGGCATCTCCCGGGTGACCCAGACCGGCATCGATGGCCTCAACGATGCCCTGATGTGGCTGCCGCCCTGGGGCCTGCTGCTGATCATCGTCGGCCTGTGCTGGTGGGTCGCCAACATGCGCCTGGCGATCGGCGCCGCCGCCGGCATGGCACTGATCTGGAACCTGGGCCTGTGGGACCCGATGATCGAGACCCTCACCCTGGTGGTGATCGCCACCCTGGTGGCGGTGGTGATCGCCCTGCCGGTGGGCATCGCCGCGGCGCTCTCCGAGCGGCTCTACCGGCTGATCATGCCGGTGCTCGACTTCATGCAGACCATGCCGGCCTTCGTCTACCTGATCCCGGCGATCCCCTTCTTCGGTATCGGCTCGGTGTCGGCGATCTTCGCCACGGTGATCTTCTCCATGCCGCCTGCGATCCGCTTCACCACCCTGGGCATCCGCCAGGTGCCGGGCGAGCTGATCGAGGCCGCAGACGCCTACGGCGCCACCCGCGGCCAGAAGCTGGTCAAGGTGCAGCTGCCGCTGTCGCTGCCCACGGTGATGGCGGGCATCAACCAGACCATCATGCTGGCCCTCTCCATGGTGGTGATCGCCGCCATGATCGGTGCCGACGGCCTGGGCAGCGAGGTATGGCGCGCCATCCAGCGCCTGCGCCCGGGCGACGGCTTCGAGGCCGGCATCGCCGTGGTGATCCTGGCCATGCTGCTCGACCGCCTGACCCAGTCCCTGCGCAAGCAGCGCAAGTCCTGAGCCCGATGGCCGAAGGCTGCGTTGAGGGCCTCGGTTGAAAGCTCGAAAAGAAATCGCCAGAGTGTTGTTGTACATACTTGGAGGAAGGAACCACGATGAAGCATCTGCTTAACCGTCGCATCCGCCTCGCCGGCCTGGCTCTTGCCACCGGCGCCGCCCTGACTGCCGGCGCCGCCCAGGCCCAGGACAAGGGCACCGTCCACCTGGCCTACGTCGAGTGGTCTTCCGAAGTGGCCTCGACCAACGTCATGCGCGCCGTGCTGGAGCAGGCCGGCTATGAGGTCGACATGACCTCGCTCTCCGCCGCCGCCATGTGGCAGGCCGTCTCCACCGGCGATGCCGACGCCATCGTCGCCGCCTGGCTACCCACCACCCACGCCGACTACCTGGAGCGCGTGGGCGACAAGGTCAACGACCTCGGCCCCAACCTCGATGGCACCAAGCTGGGCCTGGTCGTGCCGGCCTACAGCGACGTGGACTCCATCGCCGATCTCAATGACCACGCCGATTCGTTCAACGGCGAGATCATCGGCATCGACCCAGGCGCCGGCATTATGGGCCTGACCGAAGAGGTGGTCGATACCTATGACCTCGACCTGGCCCTGCGCAGCGGCAGCGGCGCCACCATGACCGCGGCCCTGGCCAGCGCCATCGAGAACGAGGAAGACGTGGTGGTTACCGGCTGGACCCCGCACTGGAAGTTCGCACGCTGGGACCTCAAGTATCTCGAGGATCCCGAGAACGTCTATGGCGGCGCCGAGCAGATCCACACCATCGTACGCCAGGGCCTCGAGGAGGAGATGCCGGAGGCCTACGCGATCCTGGATGCCTTCGAGTGGACTCCCGAGGACATGGGCGAAGTCATGCTCATGAACCAGGAAGAGGACGCCGACCCCTACGAGAACGCCCAGAAGTGGGTCGAGGAGAACCAGGAGCAGGTCCAGGAGTGGCTCGACGCCGCCAACTGATCCTGCTGACGCGCGGCGCTAGTCACGCCTCGATGGGGGAGCCACCTGGTGGCTCCCCCGTTCCGTATGAGCATCGCGGACTGTGCCTCGTCGCCTGATCCATTCGGCAGCACCCTGCCCCATGGTGTACAGTTCGCGTACAAGATTGCGGATACGTTGAAGTGAGGCCGCCGATCAGCGTCTACGCTTCCATGTGTTCCTTCTTGATTGGACGCGGCGGGGCGTGCTGCCGACGCAGCCCGGCTCGCCGATCGCCACCTCTACTCGCCACCACAAGGAGATGCCGTGATGTATCGCAAGATCATGGTGCCGATCGACCTCGCCCATATCGAGGTGATCGAGCCCGCCCTGCAGACGGTGGCCGACCTGGCCAAGCACTATGATGCCGAGGTCTGCTACGTGGGCATCACCGCCAACACCCCGGGCAGCGTGGCCCGCACCCCGGAGGAGTTCTCCCAGAAGCTGGAGGCCTTCGCCCAGAAGCGTGCCGCGGTGCATGGTCAGCCGGTCAGTACCCACACCATCGTCAGCCCCGACCCCATCGCCGACCTCGACGACGACCTGATCGAGGCCATCGACAAGGTGGGTGCCGACCTGGTGGTGATGCCGACCCATCCGCCCAAGCATCTGGACGTGATCATGCCGTCCCACGGCGGCAAGGTGGCAACGCACACCAAGGCCTCAGTATTCCTGGTACGTCCGGGGGCCGGTGAATAACCGCTACGACACACAACTGCGTACATCGATAACCGCAAGGGAGACGTCTCGTGGCCAACCAGACCAAAGATGACAAGCCCCAGGAGCCGAATGGCGGCTCCGAGGGGATTCCGGCCCCGGAGGGGGCAGCCAACCTGATCGACACGGATTACGTGATCGGTCAGGACAACATCACCGCTTCCCCCATGGGGATCGACGTGGATCTGCACGGCAAGGTCTTCATGGTCTCGTCGATCGTGATCCTGCTGTTCGTGATCCTGACGCTGGCCATGCAGGCTCAGATGGAGCCGATCTTCAACAGCATGTTCAGCTTCCTGACCACCAAGCTGAGCTGGGTGTTCCTGCTCGGTGCCAACGTCTTCGTGATCCTGGCGCTGGTGCTGATCTTCACCCCCATGGGCAAGGTCCGCATCGGCGGCGCCAAGGCCACGCCGGACTTCGGCTATCCCGGCTGGTTCGCCATGCTGTTCGCCGCTGGCATGGGCATCGGCCTGATGTTCTACGGTGTATCCGAGCCGCTGGGCCACTACGGCACCGCCTTGGGGGGCATCAGCATGGGCGAGGACGGCGTGCGCACCGACTGGGCTCCACTGGGCGGCGCCGAGGGTGACCAGGCCGGCGCCATCGCGCTGGCCATGGCCGCCACCATCTTCCACTGGGGCCTGCACCCCTGGGGCGCCTACGCCATCGTGGGCCTGTCGCTGGCGATCTTCGCCTACAACAAGGGCCTGCCGCTGACCATGCGCTCGATCTTCTACCCCATCCTGGGCGAGCGCGTGTGGGGCTGGCCGGGACACGTGATCGACATCCTGGCGGTGTTTGCCACCCTGTTCGGCCTGGCTACCTCGCTGGGGCTGGGGGCGACCCAGGCCTCGGCCGGTCTCAACTACCTGTTCGACATTCCCGACAACAACGTCACGCTGGTGCTGCTGATCCTGGGCATCACCGTCGTCGCCCTGGGCTCGATCATGCTCGGCGTCGACAAGGGCGTGCAGCGCCTGTCACAGCTCAACATGGGCCTGGCCCTGCTGCTGCTGGTGTTCGTGATCGCCGTGGGCCCGACCCTGATGATCGCCACCGGCGTGCTCGAGAACCTACTCGGCTATGTGAAGAACCTGCCGGCGCTCTCGATGCCCTTCGGGCGCGAGGATGCCAACTTCAGCCAGGGCTGGACCGCCTTCTACTGGGCCTGGTGGATCGCCTGGTCGCCCTTCGTGGGCATGTTCATCGCCCGCGTCAGCCGCGGCCGTACCGTGCGTGAGTTCCTGATCGCCGTGCTGGTGGTACCCACCCTGGCCTCGGTGGTATGGATGACCGCATTCGGTACCACCGCCATCGACCAGGTGATCAGCTCCGGCATCACCGAGGTGCAGGACGCCGCCCTGGAGCTGCAGCTGTTCACCATGCTGGAGCACCTGCCGCTGAGCGCCATCACCTCCTTCGTCGGCATCGTGCTGGTGGTCGTGTTCTTCATCACCTCGTCGGACTCCGGTTCGCTGGTGATCGACTCCATCACCGCCGGCGGCAAGGTCGATGCCCCCAAGCCCCAGCGTGTGTTCTGGGCGCTGATCGAGGGTGCCATCGCCATCGCCCTGCTGCTGGGTGGCGGCCTCGGCGCGCTTCAGACGGCGGCACTGACCACCGGCCTGCCCTTCACCCTGGTGCTGCTGGTGGGCTGCTACGCCATCGTCAAGGGACTGATGAACGAACCCAAGGCCAAGTGACCGGCCGACACACGGCGGCTCGCGACGAGCCGCCGGCAAGACCCAACGAGGCGGCCTGCGGGCCGCCTCGTTGCGTTCCGGGACCGCGTCGGTGCGGGGTCAGCTCCACAGCGCCGAGACCGGGGTGTGCGGCGTGAAGCGCGTTGCCACCTGGGCCTGCAGCAGCTCGGCGGTGGCCAGGGCGTCCATCAGGGCGTGGTGGCCCTGGTAGGATGGCAGGCCGTAGCGGTCGCGGCTCGCCTGCAGGCGGATCGAGACCGGCGGGCGCCCCAGCCAGCGACGCAGGCGCGCCCAGGGCGACTGGCGATGGAGCCGCGCCTCCAGCGACATGGTGTCGATCACCGGAAACAGCAGCCCCTCCCCCAGCCGGTTCTTGACGGCCGCATCGAAGAAGCCGCGCTCGATATGCCGATAGTGCACCACTGCCAAGCGCCCTTTCAGCACCTCCAGCACCTCGGGCAGTACCTCAACCAGGTCCGGGGCATTCTCCACCTCGTCATGGGTGATGTGGTGCAGGGTCACCGAGGTCTCGGTGAGCTCGCGATAGGGCTTGAGCACCCAGTAGCGCGCCTCACGCAGTGGGATCCGCGCCAGGCTGAAGGGCACCATGCCGATGCTGACGATGGCATGGCGACGCGGGTCGAGGCCGGTGGTCTCGATATCCAGCGCCACCAGCGGCGCCTCACCGATGGGCGTGTCGGCCGCCGGACAGCCGGCGGAAAAGAAGTCGGCCAGCAGCGGATGGCTCACCCGGCCCGCGCGGTCGGCCAGATACTCCGGCCAGCCCGGCGCCCGCGCGCGACGCAGGGCCACCTAGCGCCGCCTCCGCTCGGCGGCGGCCGGCAGCGGATAGCGGAACTTGAGGAACTTCTGGGCGTTGCTCAGCACCTGAAAGGCGTCCTTGAGAGTATGGCGCTCGCTGTCGCTGACGTTCTCCGGCTCGATGTTGTTGTCCGGGGTGCGCTCGTGCTGGATGTCGATCACCTGGTGACGGATCCGCGACATGGTCAAAAACTCCAGGGCGTGGCGCAGCTTGTCGCTCACCCCCGGCGCCAGCAGCTGGGTGCGGTCGATGTCGTCGAGGCGCTCGAAGCTGTTCTGGGCGCGGGAGCCGCAGGCCAGGGCGTGGACGCGGATCAGGTCGGTGAGCGGGGCGGTACCGCGGCGTTTGAGGTTGATGGAGTTGTTGTGCTTGCCATCCTTCTCCATCACGAAGGTGCGGAAGAACCCCAGCGGCGGGGTGCGGTTGAGGGCGTTGCGCGCCATGGCGGCGAGGAACAGCTTGCTCTGGGGCGCCTGCTCGGCCACCTGGTCCTGGAGCTGTTCGACGAAGGGGTTCTCGCCGTAGACCGCGTCGAGGTCGAAGAAGATCGAGCTGTGCAGCAGGCGCTCCGGGGTGGGGTCGCGGATCCACTCCTGGAAGTAGCCCTTCCACACCGACAGCGGCTGGCGCCAACGGGGGTTGGTGGCCATGATGTCGCCCGTGCAGTAGCTGTAGCCGCAGGCCGCCAGGCCATCGCTGACCCGCTTGGCCAGCGCCAGGAAGTAGTCGTCGTGGGTCTTCGGATCGAAGTCGTCCGAGAGCACCAGGGCGTTGTCCTGGTCGGTGACCAGGGTCTGCTCGTTGCGCGCCATGGAGCCCATGGCCATGAAGCAGTAGGCCACCGGGGGCGGCCCCAGCTCCTCCTCGGCCAGCTCCAGCAGGCGGCGGGTGAAGCTGCGCCCGATAGTGGAGAGTGCGCTGCCGATCATGCGCGAGTCGGCACCGTCCTCCACCATGCGCACGAAGGCGGCGCGCACGTCCGGCGCCAGCTTGGCCAGCCCCTCGGCGGTGGACTGGCTGTAGATATTGCTGACCAGATAGAGGCTGGAGTGGGTCTCGTAGCGGATGATATCGGAGAGGTGCACGATGCCCACCGGGCTGCGGCGATGCATCACCGGCAGGTGGTGGATGTTATTGCGCAACATGGTCAGCATCGCCTCGTGCACCGACTCATCGGACTGGATCGCCACCAGCCGGTCACCCACCACCTCGCCGATGGGAGTATCGGGCGGTCGCCCCTCCGCCACCGTGCGGCGGAAGTCGCTGTCGGTGAGGATGCCGCGCACCTGCCAGGCGCGCTCCTCGCTGTCGCGGAAGGTATAGCGCGGGTTGTCGCCGGGAGTGTCCAGCACCAGCACCGCCGAGGCGCCGAAGTCGCTGATCTGGCCGGCCGCCTCCTGCAGCGTGGTGCGTGCCTCCAGCATCAGCGGATAGCGGGTGAGCAGCTTGCGCACCCGAGTGATCATCATGTCGTTCTGCTGCTTCTGCTGCTCCACCGCACTCTCGAGGCGCGGGCGCTCCAGCTCGACGAAGTCGGCGAAGTGCTCATCCTCCTCGCACAGGCGCTGGAAGACGGCGTCGGGGATAAAATAGATCAGGCTGTCTTCCAGGGCGCGCACGGGGAAGCGCACCTTGTAGTTCCGCAGCAGGCTGAAGTGGCCGAAGATCTCCCCCTCGCCGCGGCGATCATAGAGGTCGCCGTTGCGGCGCCGCACCTCCACCGCACCACTGCGCACATAGCCCAGGACGTCGACCTCCTGATCAGCGACGAAGATATCGCTCTCGGCGCGGTAGTAGGCCACCTCCACCTGGCCGGCGATCTCGTCGAGCAGCTCGTCGGAGAGAGTATCGAAGGGCGGGAACCGCCCCATGTGCTGGCGTATCTCCAGCCATTCCGGTTCCATGGGTTGCCTCCGCAGCCTGGCCGTTTGCGCCAAGTCTGGAAGCTTGCCGGTGCGCTGTAAAGCGCCCTGCCCCACACGACGACGGCCACCCCGGAGGGTGGCCGTCGAATGCCGATGGGAGTCGGCGTCGTCTCAGGAGCGGCTTACGACTGGGCCATCTCCTGGACACGCTGCATCAGCTCGGGGTCCTGCTGGATGGCCTGGCCGATGGCGTTGAAGGTGTCGACATCGAGGCCACTCTCCTCGACCACCTTGACCATCTCCTCGTTGGCCTCCATGCGCACCTCCTGCTGGGCCTCCTCGCCTTCGGCCTCCTGCAGGCGCTTGGTGTAGTCCTGAGACAGCACGGCGATCTCCTTGGAGGCATCGGCGAACTGCTGGAGCTGGTCGTCGGAGAAGTCCTGGGCCGGGGCGGTGGCCTGGGCCTGGTCGGCGGACTGGGTGGCCGCGTCCTCCTGGGCGTGGGCGGTGGCCGTCATCAGGCCGGCGCTGAGCAGGGCGGCGGAGAACAGGGCGGTCATCCGTTTCATCGAAACCTCCAAGGGTGTTGCGTGTGGTGTGCGTCGTGAATGTGCCCCCCTGAGACGGCCTGTGCCCGGGGGAGTTCAGGCGACCTTGTGTCGGAATGTAACGAGGGCGCCCGCAGGCGCCCTCGTCGGTGGTGGCCCGTCCCGTCAGCCGTAGGCCAGGTTGGGCAGCCAGGTGACCAGCGCCGGGAACATGATCACCAGCAGCAGCCCCAGCGCCTGCAGCCCCAGGAAGGGGAAGGAGGAGCGGAAAATCTGCGCCATGGTGATATGCGGCGGGCACACCCCCTTGATGTAGAAGAGCGCATAGCCGAACGGCGGGCTGAGGAAGGACATCTGCATGTTGACCAGGTAGATGACCCCGAACCACAGCGAGACGTCGGCGGGGTCGACGCCGGGCAGGCCGAAGACGCCGTCGAAGGCCAGGCCCTTGATCAGCGGCACGAAGATCGGCACCGCCAGCAGCAGGATGCCCACCCAGTCGAGGAACATGCCCAGCGCCACCAGCAGCACCATCATCAGCGCCAGCACCGCGTAGGGGCCGAGGCCCGCGCCGGAGATCAGCTCCTGCACGAAGGTCTGGCCGCCCTGCAGGATGTAGAAACCGACGAAGATGCTGGCGCCGAAGATGATCCACATCACCATCGCCGAGGCGACCAGGGTGGTCATGCAGGCGGCGTGCAGGTTGGCCCAGGTCAGGCGCCTGTGCAGCGCGGCCACCACCAGGGCGCCGAAGGTGCCGATGCCGGCCGCCTCCACCGGCGTGGCGATGCCGGTGAAGATGATGCCGAGCACCAGCACCACCATCAGGGTGCCGAACATCACCAGGGTGAGACCGCCGATGCCGACGCTGCTCAGGCTGTTCTCGAGGCTGCCGGCCAGGCTCTGATAGTCGGTGACGGCGATGTTGAACATCTCGAACACCACCCAGGCGCCCAGCAGCACGCCCAGCACCACCAGCAGGAGGGCGAAGCCGCGCCCGTGGCGCTCGCTGGCGCGGTGATGACGGAAGGCCTGGAGGTCAAGGATCAGCTGGGCGACCCCCTGCAGCAGCAGCAGCAAGGCGCCGAAGAAGAGCATGAACTTCACCGGATAGTACTGCACCGCCCACTCGGTGAAGGAGACCTCGTTGGCGTAGCTGGCGCCGAAGAAGTACCGGTCGCTCACCGATTGGGAGAAGAACTTCCAGCCGGTCACCAGCAGGCCGATGGTGAAGATGAAGAAGAACACCGAGGTCAGCAGGTCCAGGGCCGCCCGGGTCAGCGGCCGGGCGCGCTGGTAGAGGATGTCCACGCGCACGTGGCCACCCTCGCGCAGGGCGAAGGCGCCGGCCATCAGGTACTGCATGCCGAACATCAGGGTCATCGACTCGTGGGCCCAGTTGGTCGGCGAGTTGAAGGCGTAGCGCATCAACACCTCGTAGGCGAACACGAAGGGGGCGATCAGCGACCAGTAGGCGACATAACGGCCGAAGAAGCCGGAGATGCGATCGATGGCGGCGGTGAACAGGTTGCCGGGCGGCTGATAGCCCGCCGCCGGCGTCTCGCCGGGAAGCTCGCCGGTGTCGCTGCCGCTGACCACCGCGCCGCGACGGAAGCTGCGATCGACGCAGATCATCACCACCAGGGGCAGGAGGATCAGCACCGACCAGTAGAGCCAGTGGGGCAGGACGTAATTGATCTCGAAATTCATGGACACTCCTCCGTTGCGCCATCACCCCGAGGCATGGCAACGGAACATCGAGTCAGGAAGGGACGGGAGGCACGGGGGCATCGACCCGGCCGGTGACTACCGCTGGCGGCCACCGGCCCGGCACTCCGGTGGGTCAGGCGTCTAGCTCGTAGCCCTTGATGTCCTCTTCGGTGATCAGCGCCACCGCTGGGTCCATCATGGTGTCGAGGTGCGCCTTGAACAGGCGTGCGGCGTCGGGGCCCTTGTTGGCCCACTTGAACCACAGCGGGATGGCCACCTCGCGGAAGCGGCTGGCGTCCTCCTCGGAGAGGTGGATGATCTCCACGCCCTTCTCGCGGTACTTGGGCCAGGCCTCGGCGTTGGCCTTCTGGATCGCCGCATAGTGCTCGCGGGAGTAGGCCGCCACCAGGTCATGCATCAGATCCTGGGTCTGCGAGGACATGCGTTCATAGACGCGACGGTTGACGGCGATATCCATCAGGTCGACCGCCTGGTGCAGACAGGGCGTGGAGGGCGGGCCCATGATGATGTAATCGGTGACCTGCCAGAAGCCCAGCTCGTAGTTGACCGCCGCGCCGGTGAAGTCGGCGGCATCGATGGTGCCCTTCTCCAGCGCCGGGTAGACCTCGGAGCCGGGCAGCAGGGTGGTGCGTGCGCCCATGGCGGCGAAGGTCTCGGCGACGATGCCACCGGGCATGCGGATCTTGACGCCGTCGAAGTCGTCGAAGCTGCGCAGCGGCACCTTGGAGTGGATCAGGTTGAGATCGTGGTGGACGTAGCCCAGCAGCTCCTGGCCCTGCTTGCGATAGAGGTCCTTGGCGATGTCCAGCCCACCGTAGGCACCGAACATCATGTCCCACTGGTGAGGCAGCGACAGGCCCATGGGGTAGGCGGTCAGGAAGACGCCGGCGGGCATCTTGCCGGGCCAGTAGACGGTGAACCAGTTCTGACCGTCGAGCACCCCGTTGCGCACCGCGTCGGCGACCTCGAAGGCGCCGGCCACGGCACCCGCGGGGAAGGGCTCGATACTCACCTCGCCGCTGGTGGACTCGACGACCCCCTTGGCCCAGCTCTCGAAGGTACGGTAGCCGACGGTACCGGGCTGCCAGGAGGACTGCATGCGGATGCGGATGCCCTCCTGGGCCTGGGCATTGCCGATCCAGGGGGCGGCCACGGCGGCGGCGGAAGGTTGGCAAGGGGGCTTACCAGGGGCCATGATGCGGGCTTTGCCTCGCAAGGATGCCCCATGACTCCGCTCGTCCCCCACCGACTCTGGCTCGCCGCCATGCCGCTGCTGTTCGTGGCACTGTGGAGCACCGGCTTCATCGGCGCCAAGTTTGGCCTGCCCTACGCCGAACCCTTCACCTTCCTGTTCACCCGCTTCGCCCTGACCCTGGCGCTGCTGGTGCCGCTGGCTCACTGGCTCTCCGGCGAGTGGCCAAGGGGCGCACGGCTGTGGGGGCATATCGCGGTCTCGGGCCTGCTGGTGCACGGCGCCTACCTGGGCGGGGTCTTCTACGGCATCTACCTGGGCATGCCGGCGGGGCTCGCCTCGCTGCTGGTGGGACTGCAGCCGCTGTTGACCGCGGGGCTCGCCGGCCCGCTGCTGGGCGAGCGGCTGGCGACACGCCAGTGGCTGGGGTTGGCCCTGGGGCTCATCGGGGTGGCGCTGGTGCTGGGCGGCAAGCTGGATCCCGGCGAGGGGCTCTTCCAGGGCTTCGGCCTGGGGGCGCTGGGCGCGGTGCTGGTGGCGCTGCTGGGCATCTCCGGCGGTACCCTCTACCAGAAGCGCTACTGCACCGGCATGCCGCTGCTCTCCGGCACCGTGGTGCAGTACTTGGCGGCAGCCGCGGCGCTGGGGCTGGGTGCCCTGCTCGTCGAGAGCCGCGAGGTCGAGTGGTCCACCACCTTCGCCCTGACCCTGGGCTGGCTGGTGCTGGTGCTCTCGATCAGCGCCATCCTGCTGCTGATGGCCCTGATCCGGCGCGGCGAGGCCTCGCGGGTGGCGAGCCTCTTCTACCTGGTGCCACCGGTCACCGCCCTGCAGGCGTGGTGGCTGTTCGACGAGGCGCTGCCGCCGATCTCGCTCGCCGGCATGGCCATCGCCATCGCCGGGGTGGTGCTGGTGGTCAGGACGCCGGCGACAGCCGGCAGGCCGCGTACTTGAACTCCGGGATCTTGCCCTCGGGGTCCAGCGCCGGGTTGGTGAGCAGGTTGGCCGCCGCCTCGACGAAGGCGAAAGGCACGAACACCATGCCCTCGGGCATGCCCGGGTCGACCCGCGCCGTCAGGGTGATGGCGCCGCGCCGGGTGGCGATGCGCACCGCCGCGCCCGGCGCCACGCCCAGCCGCCCCAGCTCCGCCGGCGCCAGGAAGGCCGCCGCCTCGGGCTCGCGCTCGTCGAGCACCCGGCTGCGCCGGGTCATGGCCCCGGTGTGCCAGTGCTCCAGCAGCCGCCCGGTGGTGAGCACCACGGGATAGGCGGCGTCCACCGGCTCGTCCGGCGGCAGCGGCCGGGTGGGCGAGAACCTCGCCCGCCCGCCGGCCCGGGGGAAGGCGTCGGCGAAGACCACGTCCTCGCCCGGGGCGTCGGGGGCGAATCAGCCGGGTGCCGTTTCTGGCCGCCTGCTTGAAGTAGGTAGCCGCCACCGGGTGGTTCACCGCCGGGTTACAGCCGGTAAGGATCACCACATCGGCCTCGAGCGCCTGCATAAACGACGCGGTGACCGCGCCGGAGCCCAGGCACTCCATCAGGGCTGCGACCGAGCTGGCATGACATAGCCGCGTGCAGTGATCGACATGGTTGGAGCCGAAGCCGGTGCGCACCAGCTTCTGGAACAGCCAGGCCTCCTCGTTGGAGCACTTGGCGCTGCCGAAGCCGGCGAGTGCTTCGGGACCATTGCTGGCCTTGAGGGTGGTGAGTCCCTCGGCGGCAAGATCCAGCGCCTCCTCCCAGCCCGCCTCGCGGAAGTGGGTCAACGGGTCGGCCGGATCGAAGTCGGGATCGACCCCCTTGGGCACGCCCTCGCGGCGGATCAGCGGCCGGGTCAGCCGCGCCGGATGGTTGGGGTAGTCGAAGCCGAAGCGCCCCTTGACGCAGAGCCGGCCTTGGTTGGAGGGGCCGTTTCTACCGGTGACAAAGAGTATACGCCCAGCTTCTGCACTGGACGGAGCTGATCCGGCGGCAGGACCCGAAGTGTCGGACCATCGTGGAGGCGCTACAAGTCCTTCCCTGGAGGCTACCTCGGCCATCCCTGGTCCTCGGACCTCCCCTTCGTCCTGTCCCCGGCGCTCCTCAATGCGTGGTGCACCATCCTTCACATGGTAGGTCAGCTGGCAGCCCACCCCACAGTAGGGGCAGATGGAGTCGACCCGGCGGTCGGCCACGGCGGAGTCGCCACGACCCGCTTCATCGATCAGGGTGGCGGGCATCAGCGCCCCGGTGGGACAGGCCTGGACGCACTCTCCGCAGGCCACGCAGGTGCTCTCCCCCATGGGGTCGTCGAAGTCGAAGTAGGCGCCGCGGCGCAGCACCACGAAGCCTGGGGCGACCAGGCCCGCGGCCTCGAGCTCGGCGATCGCCTCGGTAAGCACCCGGTGCAGGCCGGGATACTCGTCGCGCAGGTAGAGATAGAGAGCCTCGGCCTCCACCGCCCAGGCCCCCACCAGGGCGCCCTCCAGGCAGCGATGCGGCTCGCGCTCCAGGTAGAAGCGATCCTTGAAGGTGCCGGGCTCGCCCTCGTCGGCGCTGATCACCGCGTAGCGGGGGGCCGGCTCGGCGCGCACCGCCTGTCACTTGCGGAAGGTGGAGAAGCCGGCGCCGCCCAGACCGCGCAGCCCGGCGCGCTCGAGCTCCTCGCTGAGGGCCTCGACGGTGACGCTGCCCGCGCGGCACGCCTCCAGCAGCCGGTAGCCGCCGGTGGCGTGGTAGTCGGCCAGGCGCTGCCAGAGGATCGCCTCGGGATGCACGTGGCCGGTATCCACCACCGCCTCGACCCCCTCGGCCGTGGCGTAGCGTACATGGTGGTGCCCCACCGCCGCCACCGGCGCGGTGTCGCAGCGCCCCATGCAGGGCGCCCGCAGTACCCGCACCTCGGCAGGGTCGGCCCCCGCCGCGAGCCGCGCATGCAGCGCCTCGGCACCGGCCAGGCGGCAGGAGAGCGAGTCGCACACCCGCACGGTGAGGGACGGCAGCGGCGCCTGGTCGTCGTGGACCACGTCGAAGTGAGCGTAGAAGGTGGCCGTCTCGTAGATGGCCGCCATGGGCAGGGCCATGTAGCTGGCCAGCGCCCGAAGCTCGGCCATGGCCAGGTGGCCATGGGCGTCCTGGAGGGCGTGGAGGTGTTCGATCAACCGGTCGCGGCGGCGCAGCGCCGGGTCGGCGCGCTCGTCGCCGAGCAGGGTACGCAGCCCGTTCAGCGCCAGCGGCGCCAGCTCGCGGCCACGCGGCCGGCCGCGGCGAGGCCTGGAGGGGGGGCTCTGCACGGTCATGGCGTCCTCGTCGTTGTTTTGACGTCCCCCCCTCCCTCAGCTTCTTGGGAAGCTGCCTCCTGCGGCGGGAAGGAAGGGG
>NZ_AXCA01000160.1:0-617 GCF_000475415.1 Halomonas sp. PBN3
GGGTGGTCGCCAACAAGGGGGCGCCGGGTGCCGACGGCATGACGGTCCACCAGCTGGCCGACCACCTGAAAGAATGCTGGCCAACGCTGCGCGAGCGGTTGCTGGCCGGTGAGTACCACCCCAGTCCAGTCCGAGCCGTCGAGATCCCCAAGCCCAAGGGCGGGACGCGACAGCTCGGCATCCCCACGGTCACTGACCGGCTGATCCAGCAGGCGCTGCTGCAGGTGCTGACGCCGATCTTCGATCCGGGGTTCTCCGCATCGAGTTATGGCTATCGGCCCGGGCGCAGTGCCCAGCAGGCCGTCTCGGCGATGAAGGCCCATGTCACCGCCGGCCACCGCTGGGTGGTCGACCTCGACCTGAAAGCCTTCTTCGACCGGGTGAATCACGACCTGCTGATGGCGCGGGTCGCGCGCCGCGTCCGCGACAAGCGAGCGTTGCGCTTGATCCGGCGCTATCTGGAAGCCGGGATGTTCCAGGACGGCCTGGTCGCGCCACGCCGGCAGGGCACGCCCCAGGGCGGACCACTCAGCCCGCTGCTGGCCAATATCCTGCTGGATGACGTGGACAAGGAACTGGAACGCCGCGGCCACCGCTTTTGCCGCTATGCCGACGAC
>NZ_AXCA01000161.1:0-25952 GCF_000475415.1 Halomonas sp. PBN3
GAGCCGCTGGGGCGGGCCCTCGCCGAGGCCTTCGCCGAGGCCGGCATGGCACTGCACCTCGGCGTGGGGGTCGCGGGCCTCGAGGCCGAGGGCAGCGAGGCGCGGGTGCGGCTCGAGGGCGGCGAGGGCGTGGCGGCCGACCTGGTGCTGCTGGCTACCGGCCTGGCGCCGCGCACGGCGCTGGCCGAGGCGGCGGGGCTGGCGGCCAGCGCCGCCGGCATCCACGTCGACCGCACCCTGGCCACCTCGGCCCCGGGTATCTTCGCCCTGGGCGATGTGGCCTGCGTCGAGGGGGTCAACGCCATGTACGTGCAGCCGCTCCAGGCCTCCGCCCGCGCCCTGGCGCGCACCCTCGCCGGCCGCCCCACGCCGGTGCGCTACGGCGCCTGGCCGGTGCTGGTCAAGACGCCGCTGCTGCCGGTGGTGGCGCTGCCACCGAGGCGCGAACCGGCACGCTGGCGCATCGAGGGCGAGGCGGGGGATCTCACCGCCCTGGCCGAGGCCGAGGACGGACGTTTGATCGGATTTGCGTTGACAGGCGCCTGCGTGCGTCGGAAAGTCGAACTGGCGCGGGCCGCGCCGGCGTTGCTAGGCTAGGTGCCTGTCGCAGCCGGCGCTGCGACGGGCTTTCCCGAACGTGGCGGCGCGTCCGCCAGCTTGCCCACGACGCCGTTCCCCCGTCGCTCGGTGCATTTCCGGGCGAACGGTGAGCGCCGTTTCCATGACAACAACACCCCCGACGCCGGCGTCGGGACTCGAGTCAACACCAGGAGGGTTACATGCGTAAGCCAGAACTCGCGGCGGCGATCGCCGAGCGCGCCGATCTATCCAAGGACAAGGCGAGCCAGGTGCTCAACGTGATTCTCGACGAGATCACCGGCAGCGTCTCCCAGGGGCAGGATGTCAGCCTGGTCGGCTTCGGCACCTTCACCGTGCGCGAGCGTGCCGCACGCACCGGCAAGAACCCCCAGACCGGCCAGCCGCTGACCATCCCGGCCAGCAAGACCGTGGCCTTCAAGGCGGGCAAGGGCCTCAAGGACGCCGTCGCCAAGTGACCCCCGGCCGCCCGGCGCCGCCTCGGTGCCGGGCCGCCTCGCTTCCACCCTCCAGGGATCCGGTGGTGATGACATGAAGCTGAAACTGATGCTCTGGGTGCTGGGCTGGCTGCTGCAGCGCGCCCGGCGCCGCAATCCCCGCTTCCGTGAGCTGCTGGCCGAGACCCGTGGCCTCGACTGGGGGGTGGCCACCGAGGATCTCGCCATCGCCCGCCACTATCGCATGTCGCCCCGCGGCATCGAGCATGGCCGCGGCCTGCCCGTGGACCTCGACCTGGAGCTGCGCTTCGCGGATGCGGCCAGCGCCCTGGCGATCCTGCGCAGGCCCACCCAGCAGGCCTTCCTCGCGGGCATGATGGAAGGCCGTGTGCGCCTGGTGGGCGACAGCGCCGACCTCGAGCGGCTCCAGAAGCTGCTGCGCCACCTCTGAGCCCGCCCCGCTCGCCATGACCCCCGCCCTGGTCCTGCGCCGCTTCTGGACCCTGGAGCCCGCCGCCTATAGCCTGCGCGTTTTCCTCGCCCTGGCCGCCATCACCCTGGTGTGCTGGTGGCGCGGCGACATGGCGAGCCTGATCCCGCTGTTCCTGGGCGCCATCGCCAGCGCCCTGGCCGAGACTGACGACGACTGGCCGGGCCGGCTGGCCGCCCTGCTGGTGACCCTGGCCTGCTTCGCCGCCGCCGCCCTGACGGTGGAGCTGCTCTTCGCCCACCCCTGGCCCTTCGCCGCGGCCCTGGCGCTCGCCGCCTTCGCCCTGACCATGCTGGGCGCGGTGGGCCAGCGCTACGCCACCATCGCCAACGCCACCCTGATCCTCGCTATCTACACCATGATCAGCCTCGAGCAGCGCGGCACCCCGGCGCTGGCCGAGCTGTGGCGCGAGCCGGCGCTGCTGGTGGCCGGGGCCGCCGGCTACGGGGCGATCTCGGTGGCCTGGTGCGCGCTCTTCTCGCGCCAGCCCCTCCAGTTGGCGCTGGCCCGGGTGTTCCGCGAGCTGGCCCGCTACCTGGCGCTCAAGGCGGCGCTGTTCGAGCCGGTGCGCGACCTCGACGTGGCCCGGCGGCGCCTGGCCCTGGCCCAGCAGAACGGTGAGGTGGTGGCGGCCCTCAACGAGGCCAAGGAGCGGCTCTTCCGCCGCCTGGAGGGGACGCGCGAGTCGCCGTGCCTGGCGCGCTACCTGCGCCTCTACTTCATCGCCCAGGAGATCCACGAGCGGGCCAGCTCCTCCCACTCCCCCTACGCCGAGCTGGCGCAGGCCTACTTCCACCACGACGTGCTGTTCCGGGTGCAGCGCGTGCTGACGGCCCAGGGCGAGGCGTGCCGCACCCTGGCCCGGGGCCTGCTGCTCAAGCGCCCCTTCGACCTCGCCCCCAGCGAGGCGGCGCTGGCCGACCTCGAGGCCTCCCTGGTCCGGCTGCGCGACGGCGCCCAGGGCGAGCGGGCCGCGCTGCTGCCGGCGCTGACGGCGGTGGCCGACAACCTGGCGACCCTGGAGCAGGGCCTGGCCGGGGCGCGCCACCCCGAGCTCGACGCCGGCAGCGACACCGCCCTGCACGATCGTACCCCGCGCGGGCCCGCCGAGGTCGCCGAGCGGCTGCGGGCCCAGCTGACGCCGCGTTCGCCGGTGTTCCGCCATGCCGTGCGGCTCGCCGTGACCCTGCTGGCGGGCTACGGCCTGCTGCACCTGATCCATCCCACCCAGGGCTACTGGATCCTGCTCACCAGCCTGTTCGTCTGCCGCCCCAGCTTCGGCGCCACCCGGCGCTTCCTGTGGCAGCGCATCCTGGGCACGGTGGTGGGACTGGTGGCGGGCTGGGCGCTGATCAGCCTGTTCCCCTCGCCGGCGCTCCAGGCGGCGATCGCAGTGGCCGCCGGGGTCGGCTTCTTCGCCCTGCGCGGGCGCCACTACACCCTGGCCACGGCGGCGATCACCCTGATGGTGCTGAGCTGCTTCAACCAAGTGGGGGACGGCTTCGGGCTGATCTGGCCGCGCTTCCTCGACACCCTGCTGGGCGCCGGCATCGCCGGGGTGGCGGTGCTGGCGATCCTGCCCGACTGGCAGGGGCGAGGGCTGCACCGCCAGGCCGCCGAGGCGCTCACCGCCAGTCGCGACTACCTGGCGGCGCTGCTCGAGCAGTACGCCCGCGGCCGGCGCGACGACCTCGCCTATCGCCTGGCGCGACGCAACGCCCACAACGCCGACGCCGAGCTCGCCGCGCTGCTCGCCAACGCCCGCCAGGAGCCCGGCCCCTTCCGCCGCGACGCCGAGCGCGGGCTGCCCTTCCAGCTCCACGCCCATACCCTGCTCAACTACCTCTCGGCGTTGGGCGCCCACCGCGGCGAGAAGGGCGGCGTGACGCCAGGGGAACGGGGGGCGGGGGAGGCGATCCTGGCCGAGCTCGACGCCCTGGCCGAGGCGCTGCATGGGCGTCGGCCGCCGGCAGACAGCGCGCCGCCGGCGTTCGGCGAGGGACGGGATGATGGGCTTGGGGAGCGCTTCCTGGGCGCCCAGCTGGCGCTGATCGCCAGCCAGCTGACCCCGCTGCGCGAGGCCGCGACCCGGCTTGTCGACGACACGCCCTGAACGGGAGGCCGTCACACCTGCCCGTAGCGTCCGGCCTCCTCGCCCAGCCAGCGGCGGATCAGCGGGCGGCTGGCCTCGGGGTGGCTGGCCATCAGCGCCTCGGCCAGGGGGGCGACGCGGTCGAGCAGGTCGGCGTCGCGCTCCAGGTCGGCGATCTTCATCTGCGCCAGCCCCGTCTGGCGGGTGCCCAGCACCTCGCCGGGGCCGCGCAGCTCCAGGTCCTTCTCGGCGATGCGGAAGCCGTCGCTGGTCTCGCGCATCACCGCCAGGCGCTCCCGGGAGTGGGCGGAGAGCGGCGGATGGTAGAGCAGCACGCAGAAGCTGGCGGTGGCGCCCCGCCCGACCCGGCCGCGCAGCTGGTGCAGCTGGGAGAGCCCCAGCCGCTCGGGGTTCTCGATGATCATCAGGCTGGCGTTGGGCACGTCGACCCCCACCTCGATCACCGTGGTGGCCACCAGCAGGTCGAGCTCGCCGGCCTTGAAGGCGTCCATCACCGTGGCCTTCTCGGCGGCCTTCATGCGCCCGTGGACCAGGCCGATGGCGAGCTCCGGCAGCGCCTCGACGAGCTCGTCCCGGGTCGCCTCGGCGGCCTGGCACTCCAGCGCCTCGGACTCCTCGATCAGGGTGCAGACCCAGTAGGCCTGGCGCCCCTCGGCGCAGGCGTGGCGGATGCGTGCCACCACCTCGGGACGGCGTTCGTCGGGCATCGCCACCGTTCTCACCGGGGTGCGCCCCGGGGGCAGCTCGTCGATCACCGAGACGTCGAGGTCGGCGTAGGCGCTCATCGCCAGGGTGCGCGGGATGGGGGTGGCGGTCATCACCAGCTGGTGGGGGGTGAGGCCGCCGGCCTCGCCCTTCTCGCGCAGGGCCAGGCGCTGGTGCACCCCGAAGCGGTGCTGCTCGTCGACGATGGCCAGCCCCAGGCGCTGGAAGTGCACGTCGCCCTGGAACAGCGCATGGGTGCCCACCACCATGCGCGCGCGGCCGTCCTGGATGGCGGCCTTGGTGTCCAGCCGCGCCTTGCCCTTGAGCTTGCCGGAGAGCCAGGCCACCTCGATGCCCAGCGGCGCGAACCAGGCGCGGAAGGCGCGGTAGTGCTGCTCGGCGAGGAGCTCGGTGGGCGCCATCATCGCCGCCTGGCAGTCGCCGGCGATGGCAGCGAGCGCCGCCATGGCGGCCACCACCGTCTTGCCGGAGCCGACGTCGCCCTGCACCAGGCGCAGCATGGGCACCTCGCGGGCCAGGTCGGCGGCGATCTCGTCGAGCACCCGGCGCTGCGCGGCGGTCAGCGAGAAGGGCAGCTGGGTCAGGAAGCGCGCCTGCAGGCCGCGCCCCGAGGGCAGCGCCGGGGCGCCGTCCTGCTGGATCTGCAGGCGCACCGCCTGCAGGCTGAGACGGTGGGCGAGCAGCTCCTCCAGCGCCAGGCGGCGGGTGGCGGGGTGGCGGCCGCCGGCGAGCTGCTCGGGGTCGACCTCCGGCGGCGGCTGGTGGAGCACATGCAGGCAGCGGTGCAGCTCGGGCAGGCGGAAGCGGCTGCGCAGGTCCTCGCTGATCCAGTCGGGCAGCGCCTCGGGGTGGGCGTCGAGCAGGGCCAGGGCCTGCTCGATCAGCGCCCGCAGTCGGGTCTGGTGCAGCCCCTCGGTGGTGGGGTAGATGGGGGTGAGGTGGTCCTCCACCGGCGGGGCATCGGCCCGGAGCAGGCGATACTCGGGGTGGTAGATCTCGAGCCCGGTGGCGCCGGCGCGGGCCTCGCCGAAGCCGCGCACCCAGCCGCCGGGCTGGAACTGCTGCTGCTGGGCCGGCGAGAAGTGGAAGAAGCGCAGGCTGAGGATGCCGCTGCCGTCCTTGAGGCGCACCAGCAGGCTGCGCCGCCGGCCGCGCACCACCTCGGCGGCCACCACCTCGCCCTCCACCACCGCCTCGTGGCCGGCGCGCAGGGTGCCGATGGGGGTGATGCGGGTGCGGTCCTGGTAGCGCAGGGGGAGGTGGAAGAGCAGGTCGGCGACGGTGGCGATGCGCAGCCGGGCCAGTTTCGCCGCCAGCGCCTCGCCGACGCCCTTGAGCGAGTCGACCGGGGCGTCGAGCGCGTTCATGCCGGGGCGAGGTCCGCCTGGTGGCAGCGGGCGACCGCCTCGGTGATGGCGTCTATCGCCTTGGGCCGCGGGAAGCTGGCGCGCCAGGCGATGGCCACGGTGCGCCGCGGCGCCGGGTCGGCGAAGGGCACGCTGGCCAGCAGGCCGCTCTCGTAGTGGCCGGTGCCGATGGCCGAGCGCGGCAGCACGGTGATGCCCAGCTTGGAGGCCACCATGTGGCGGATGGTCTCCAGCGACCCGCCCTCGGCGGTGAGAGTGTTGTGGGGGCTGGCCAGCTTCTGGCTGATTGCCGGGCAGGCCTCGAGGATCTGGTCGCGGAAGCAGTGCCCCTCGCCCAGCAGCAGCAGGCGCTCCTGGAGCAGCTCCTCCTTGTGCACGCAGTCGCGGCCCGCCCAGGGGTGGTCGGCCGGCACCAGCACCTCGAAGGCCTCCTCGTAGAGCGGCTTGGTGAGCACATCGGTCTCGGTGAAGGGCAGCGCGACGATGATGGCGTCGAGCTCGCCGCTCCTCAGCTTGCGGCGCAGGTTGCCGGTGAAGCCCTCCTCGATGTAGAGCGGCATCTGCGGGGCAGAGCGGGCAAGCTCCGGCACCAGGTGGGGGAAGAGGTAGGGGCCGATGGTGTAGATGGCGCCGATGCGCAGGGGGCTCGCCAGCTGGTCGCGACCCGCGGTGGCCAGCTCCTTGATCACGCTGGTCTGCTCCAGCACCCGCTGGGCCTGCTCGACGATCTTCTCGCCCAGCGGCGTGACCTGGACCGTGGACTTGGAGCGCTCGAACAGCGGCACGCCGAGCTCTTCCTCGAGCTTCTTCACCGCCACCGACAGGGTCGGCTGGGAGACGAAGCAGCGCTCGGCGGCACGACCAAAGTGGCGCTCCTGGGCCAGTGTCACGATGTAGCGGAGTTCTGTTAGAGTCATTCTGGTTGCCTTGCAGGCATCCTCTTGAAATTCCAATAGGGACTTTTTATCAGGGGGCAGGGAAAAGGTGAAGACGACGACACTGATTCTGGGCTGCGGCGACATCGGCACGGTGCTCGGCCAACGCCTGCAGGAGGCAGGCCAGCGGGTCATCGGCGCCCGCCGCAAGGTGGAGGCGCTGGCGGAGAGCGGCCTGGAGGCCGCGGCCGTGGACCTCACCGACCCGGCCAGCCTGGCGGCGCTGCCCGACGCCGACATCCTGGTCTACGTGGCCAGCGCCGACCGCTTCGAGGAGGCGGCCTACCGCGCCGCCTACCCCGAGGGCCTGGCCGCCGCCCTGACCGAGTTCGGCGGCCGCGCCACGCCGCCGCGCCACGTCTTCTTCGTCTCCTCCACCAGCGTCTACGCCCAGCGCGACGGCGAGACGGTGGACGAGGCGAGCCCCACCGAGCCCACCGGCTTCTCGGGCCAGCTGATGTGCGAGGCGGAGCGGGCGCTGCTCGACCATCCCCTGCCAGGCAGCGTGGTGCGCTTCTCGGGGATCTACGGCCCCGGTCGCGACCGCCTGATCCGCCAGGTGGGCGAGGGGCGCATCGCCCCGCCGAGCCCCGCCATGTACACCAACCGCATCCATCGCGACGACTGCGCCGGGGTGCTCGCCCACCTGATCGGCCGGGTGCTGGAGGGCGAGGGCATCGACGACCTCTACCTGGCCACCGACTGCGAGCCGGCGCCGCTTCATGACGTCATGGCATGGCTGGCCAAGCAGCTCAAGGTGGAGGCCACGGCGACCATCCAGTCGCCGCTGCGCCGCCGCGCCAGCAAGCGCTGCAGCAATGCCCGGCTGCTGGAGAGCGGCTACCAGTTCCGCTATCCGACCTTCCGCGAGGGCTACGCCCAGGTGCTGCGCGAGGGCGGCTTCCTGCCGGAGAGGGCCTGACCGCGCCGATGCCGGCCGCTCAGGCCGAGCGGGCCAGCACCTCGTAGCGGGGCCCGTCCTGCAGGGTGAAGGAGCGCAGCAGCGTCAGGCGCCGCCAGCGCCAGGCGAGGTCGATCGGTGGCAGTGCCTCGATGGACAGGCGACGGGCCCGGCGCAGCAGGGTGACGTGGGGCACGAAGCGTGTCGGCCGCCCGCCATGGCCGAGGGCCTCCAGCCCGTCCCACAGCCGCGCCTGCAGCGCGGTGAGCGCCGGGTCGGGCGTGTCGCCCCCGACCCAGACGATCCCCGGCCGCCGGAAGGTCCCCCAGCGCTCCAGGCGCCACTCGCCGCCCGCGGGCGACTCGCCCTGCAGCCACGCTGCCAGCGCCTCGACCCGTGATGCCTCCACCTCGCCGAGGAAGGCCAGGGTCAGGTGGAGGCTCTCGTCGGGCACCCGCCGCCCGCCGCAGCGGGCGTGCGCGCTATCGGCCAGCGCCCCCAACCGCGCGCGCAGCGCGTCGGGCGGCTCCAGGGCAAGAAACAGTCTCAAGTCGATTTTCCAGCACTTCAGAAAAGGATGGAGTCGCGTTACGAGCGATGAGAGGCTGGTCGCCGCCGGAGCGCAGCTCCCGGAGTGTAGCCTGCTACATGAGGAGACGACCGGGCCGGCGCACCGGCACCGCCGGCGGCCAGCTTTCTTCAATAAGAGCCCGAGCGCAGTAGCGAATCCGCCTTTTCTGTTAGTCGCCGATGACCATCACCCCTTCCGCCTCGAACTGCGCACCCTTGGGCAGCGCCTTGACGCCGATGGCGGCGCGCGCCGGGTAGGGCTTCTCGAAGAACTCCTCCATCACGGCGTTGACCACCGCGAACTGCCCCAGGTCGACCAGGTAGAGGTTGAGCTTGACGATGTCCTGCAGGGAGCCGGCGGCCTCCTCGCAGACGGCGCGCAGGTTGGTGAAGACCTGGCGGGCCTGGGCCTCGAAGTCGTCGGAGACCAGCTCCATGGTGGCCGGGTCCAGGGGGATCTGGCCGGAGAGGTAGACGGTGTTGCCGGCCTTGATGGCCTGGGAGTAGGGGCCGATGGCGGCGGGGGCCTTCTCGGTGTTGATCACAGCCTTGTTGCTCATGGTGTCGCTCCGTTGTGGTTCTGTTCGGTAAGGAAACGGCCCGGCGCCCCCGGCGGGGGCGACCGGACCGATGGGGGAAGTGTCAGTTGCCCAGGCGGCTGATGCGCTCGACGTGGGAGAGGTTGCGCAGCCGCTTGATGATGCGCGCCAGGTGCACGCGGTCGCGCACGGCGAGGGTCAGGTTGACGGTGGCCAGGCGGGCGTCGCGCTCCTCGATGCCGATGCGCTCGATATTGGCGTCGGCGTCGGTGACCACCCCGGCGAGCTCGGCCACCAGGCCACGGCGGCTCTCCACCTGCAGGCGCAGCGCCACCGGGAAGTCCTCGTCGATCTCCCGGGCCCACTCCAGCGGGAAGAGCTTCTCGGGATCGTCGCCGAGCTCGGCGAGGTTGCGGCACTCGGCGCGGTGCACCACGATCCCCTTGCCCGCCGAGAGGTGGCCTACCACGGGGTCGCCGGGCAGCGGGTGGCAGCAGCGCGCGAACTTGATCACCATGCCCTCGGCGCCGCTGATCACGATGGGGCCCTGCTGGCGAGCCGCCGCGGGGCCGGGTGCCGTCTCCTCGCCATGCTGCAGGTCCACCAGGCGCCGGGCGATCACGTGGGCGACCCGCGAGCCGAGGCCGATGGACTCCAGCAGGGCGTCCTCGTTCTTCAGGCCCAGCTCCGCCAGCAGCTCGGGCAGCGGCCCCTCGGGCAGCTCCTCCAGGCTGGTCTCGAACGCCGCCAGCGCCTTGTTGAGCAGGCGTCGGCCCAGCTGCACCGCCTCGGTGTGCTGCTGGTGCTTGAGCGCGTGGCGGATCGCCGAGCGCGCCTTGGCGGTGGCCACGAAGTTGAGCCAGGCGAGGTTGGGGCGCGCCCCCGGGGCGGTGATGATCTCCAGGGTCTGGCCGCTCTCCAGGCGGGTGGAGAGTGGGGCCAGGTGGCGGTCGATGCGGCAGGCGATGGTGCTGTTGCCGATGTCGGTGTGCACGCTGTAGGCGAAGTCGATCACCGTGGCGCCCTGGGGCAGCTCCATGATGTCGCCCTTGGGGGTAAACACGTAGATATCATCGGGGAAGAGGTCGTTCTTGACGTGCTCGATGAACTCCAGCGAGTCCCCGGCATGGCGCTGCATCTCCAACAGCCCCTTGATCCAGGAGCGGGCCCGGGCGCGGCTGCCCTCAGCAATAGGATGGTCGGTCTGGCCCGCCTTGTAGAGCCAGTGGGCGGCGATGCCGTTGTTGGCCATGGCCTCCATCTCGCGGGTGCGGATCTGTACCTCGATGGGCATGCCCCCCGCGCCGAACAGGGTGGTGTGCAGGCTCTGGTAGCCGTTGGCCTTGGGGATGGCGATGTAGTCCTTGAAGCGCCCGGGGACCGGCTTGTAGAGGTTGTGGACCACGCCCAGGATGCGGTAGCAGCTGTCGACGTCCTCGGTGATGATGCGGAAGCCGAAGACGTCCATGATCTCATTGAACGACTTGCGCTGGTCACGCATCTTCTTGTAGATCGACAGCAGGTGCTTCTGGCGGCCGACCACGGTACCGGCCAGCCCCTCGTCATCGAGGCTCTGCTGCAGGGTGTTCTGGATCTGGCGGATCGCCGAGCGGCGGTGGCCCCGGGCGCTGGAGACGGCGCGCTTGATGCGCTCGGCGCGCATCGGGTGGATCGCCTGGAAGGAGAGGTCCTCGAGCTCCACGCGGATGGTGTTGATGCCCAGGCGGCTGGCGATGGGGGCGTAGATCTCCAGGGTCTCGCGGGCGATGCGGCGCTTCTTCTCGGGGCGCAGGGCGCCCAGGGTGCGCATGTTGTGCAGGCGGTCGGCGAGCTTGACGATGATCACCCGGATGTCCCGGGACATCGCCAGCACCATCTTCTGGAAGTTCTCGGCCTGGGCGACCGCCTTGTCCTCGAAGGCGATCTGGGTCAGCTTGGAGACGCCATCCACCAGCTCCGCCACCGGGGCGCCGAACTGGCGCGCCAGGGCCTCCTTGCCGACCCCGGTATCCTCGATCACATCATGCAGCATCGCGGCCATCAGGCTCTGATGGTCCATATGCATGTTGGCGAGGATGTTGGCGACGGCCAGGGGGTGAGTGACGTAGGGTTCGCCGGAGCGCCGGCGCTGGCCGTCGTGGGCCTGCTCGGCGTAGTAGAAGGCGCGCTTGACCTGCTGGATCTCGCCCTGGGGAAGGTAGCCGCCGAGTCGGTCGGCCAGGTCATCGATGGTGAACATGCGGCGCGCCCTGACTCCTGCGTGAGTGTCCGGAAGGGAGCGACGGCGCCTGGGCGCCGTCGGGGATCACTCCTCGGCGAAGCTGCCGTACTGGGGCTGGGGCGGCCGCACCGGTGCCTCGACGGGCTCGTCGAGCACGCTGGAATCGACCAGGCCGGCGGCAATCTCGCGCAGGGCCATGACGGTGGGCTTGTCGTTCTCCCAGGGCAGCAGGGCGTCGCGGGAGCCGCGGGCCAGCTGGCGGGCGCGCTGGGCGGAGATCATCACCAGCTTGAAGCGGTTTTCGACGTTTTCCAGACAATCTTCGACAGTGACTCGCGCCATGGATGCCTTCCTGAAGTGCTGACGGGACCCAGCGTCGAGCGCACGGGGCGCGACACGGGAGTCCGCTATGGATAGACCCGATAGGTTACTCGAGGCGCGGCAGCGCTGACAAGCGCCACGCGCGGGCCTCAGGCGAGCAGCGCCTGGAGCAGGGGGGCGTGGGTGGCGCCGGCGCGTTCGCGGGTCAGGCGGCGCGACACCACCAGGGCGCGCAGCTCGTCCAGGGCGGTGGTGAAGTCGTCGTTGATCACCAGGTAGTCGTACTCGTCGTGGTGGGACATCTCGCTCACCGCGTCGCGCATGCGCCGCTCGATCACCGCGTGCTCGTCGGTGCCACGGCCCGCCAGGCGGCGCTCCAGCTCCTCCCGGGAGGGCGGCAGGATGAACACCGACACTGCCTCGGGCATCTGCGCTCGCACCTGGCGCGCGCCCTGCCAGTCGATCTCCAGGATTACGTCCTGGCCGGCGGCCAGCGCCGCCTGCACCGCCGGGCGCGAGGTGCCGTAGTAGTTGTCGAACACTCGGGCGTACTCGAAGAACTCGCCGCGCTCGATCATCGCCTCGAAGCCGGGGACATCCACGAAGTGATAGTTGACCCCGTCCACCTCGCCCTCGCGACGGGCACGGGTGGTGTGGGACACCGACACCTGGATGCCGTCGAGGCTCTCGATCAGCTCGCGCACCAGGCTGGTCTTGCCGGCGCCGGAGGGGGCGGAAACGATGAACAGCGTACCTTGCGACATGCGCGTCTCCGGGTTGGGAAAAGGGGGTTGAGAGCGAGGGTTGGGACCGAGGGTCAAGATAGCGGTCTGCGGACCGGGCCGAGGCCGGTGGCGGAAGGGGGCGAAGTATCGCATACCCGCCCGGCGCCTGCATCCGGCTAGCCGGTGGGGCTGGCGCCCGGCTCCGGACGGCGCTCCAGGCGGCGTCCCAGGGCGAACACCGCCAGGCCGCCGAGGGCCAGGCCCGCCCCCACCAGCCCCGTCGCCGACCAGGCCGCACCGGCCTTGATGGTGGCCCCGCCCAGCCAGGCGCCCAGGGCGTTGGCGCCGTTGAAGGCGGCGTGGTTCATGGAGGCGGCCATGGTCTGCGCCTCGCCGGCCACGTCCATCAGCCGCGCCTGCAGCGCCGGGCCCAGGGCGATGCTGGTGCCCACCAGGGTGACGAACAGCAGCCCGGTGACGAGGTGGTTGGCGGCCGCATAGAAGCCCAGCTGCACCATCAGGCTCCATACCAGGATAGCGGGGACCGCCCCCACCGGGTGGCGGTCGGCCAGCCGCGCGCCCACCAGGTTGCCGACGATACCGCCCAGGCCGAACAGCGTCAGCACCCAGGGGCCCAGCGCCTCGGGCATGTCGGCCTGGGCGCGCAGGGTGGGCACCACGTAGCTGAACACCGCGAACATGCCGCCGAAGCCGATGGCGGCGACGCCCAGGGTGGCCAGCACCCGCGGGTTGACCAGGGCACCGAGCTCGCGGCGCGGGCTCGCCGCGCGATCGCCGGGCTGGGCCGGTACGCACAGCCGGATCATCAGCATGGTGGCCAGGGCCACGCCGCCCACGGCGTGGAAGGCGAAGCGCCAGCCCAGCCACTGGCCGGCCCAGGTCGCCAGGGGCGCGCCTACCACGATGGCGGCGCTCAGCCCCAGCATCACCCGGGCGATGGCCCGGGCGCGCTGGTCCACCGGCACCGCCGCCGCGGCCACCAGGGCGGCGACCCCGAAGAAGGCGCCGTGGGGCAGGCCGGCGACGAAGCGCAGGGCGACGAAGGGCCAGAAGGCGGTGGCCAGGGCGCTGGCCACGTTGCCCAGCGCGAATACCAGCATCAACGCGATCAGCAGGGCGCGACGCGGCACCCGGGCGGCCAGCGCCGAGATCAGCGGCGCGCCCACCACCACGCCCAGGGCGTAGGCGGAGATGGCGTAGCCGACGTCGGCGGTGGCCACCGCCAGGTTGGCGGCCACGCGCTCCATCAGGCCCATGATCACGAACTCGCTGGTGCCGATGCCGAAGCCGCCCAGCGCCAGGGCGAGCTCCGCCAGCCGTGGGTGGCGGGCCACGGCGGGGGAAGGGGTGGACATGGGGATCTCCGGAAACAGGCGCCCCCGGCGGGCGGCCGGGGTCGTGGGAACAGGACGAAAGTATAGGGCAGGGCGGTCGGGAGACGAAGGGGCGCCGCCTACTCGATGTTCTGGATCTGTTCGCGCATCTGCTCGATGAGCACCTTGAGCTCCACCGCGCAGCGGGTGGTGCTGGCCACCACCGACTTCGACGACAGGGTGTTGGCCTCGCGGTTGAGCTCCTGCATCAGGAAGTCCAGGCGGCGGCCTATGGGGCCCTTCTGCCTGAGCTGGCGCTCCACCTCGGCGACGTGGGTGGCGAGGCGGTCGAGCTCCTCGTCGACATCGGCCTTCTGGGCCAGCAGGCCGAGCTCGGCCTCCAGGCGCTGGGGGTCGAGCTCGGCGCGCACGCCCTCCAGCCGCTCCAGCAGCTGGACGCGCTGGCGCTCGAGGATCTGCGGCATCAGGCGGCGCACCTCGGCCACCTGGGCCTCGATGCCGGCGAGCCGCTCGCGGATCAGGGCGGCGAGCTTGTCGCCCTCCCGGGCGCGGCCGGCCACCAGGTCGGCCAGCGCCTGGTCGAACAGGGTGAGCGCCGCGGCCTTGACGGTCTCGGGGTCGGGGCCGCGGTTCTCCAGTACGCCGGGATAGTCGAGCAGGGCCAGGGCATCGGGCGGGGTGGTCTCCTCCACCGCCTGGCGCACCTCGGCCAGTGCCTGGGCGAGCTCGGCCAGGCGCGCGCCGTTCACGGCCAGGCCGGCATCGTCGCCGGCGGGCTCGAAGCGCAGGCTCACCTCCACCTTGCCCCGGGCCAGCCGGGCGCGCAGCGCCTCGCGGAAGGCCGGCTCCAGGTCGCGCAGGCTCTCGGGGAGGCGGAAGTGGGGCTCCAGGTAGCGCTGGTTCACCGAGCGCAGCTCGAGCTGCAGGCTGCCCCAGGAGGCGCTGTGCTCCTGGCGGGTGAAGGCGGTCATGCTGTGGACCATGGGGCCTCCTGACGACGGGGTGGGGGGAGATGGGCGCAGTGTAACCGATTCGCCGGCAGCACCGGGCCAAGCGTGTAGAATGGCGGCCAGCCGATTCCCCCACCGACGAGATCACGAGGACCCATGGCCAACGACGTTCGACGCCCCAGCGGGCGCGCCCCCGAGCAGCCACGCGAGATCCGCCTGACCCGCGACTACACTCGCCACGCCGAAGGCTCGGTGCTGGTCGAGTTCGGTGACACCAAGGTGCTGTGCAACGCCAGCGTGGAACCCGGCGTGCCGCGCTGGCTGCGCGGCAAGGGCCAGGGGTGGGTCACCGCCGAGTACGGCATGCTGCCGCGTGCCACCCATACCCGCGGCGGCCGCGAGGCGACCCGCGGCAAGCAGGGCGGCCGCACCCTGGAGATCCAGCGCCTGATCGGCCGTTCGCTGCGCGCGGCGGTCAATCTCAAGAAGCTGGGCGAGTTCACCATCACCGTGGATTGCGACGTGATCCAGGCCGACGGCGGCACCCGCACCGCCTCCATCACCGGCGGCTGCGTGGCGCTGGTGGATGCCATCCGCTACCTGCAGCGCAACAAGCTGATCAAGGGCGACCCCTTCAAGCAGCTGGTGAGCTCCATCTCGGTGGGCCTGTTCAAGGGCGTGCCGGTGGTGGACCTGGACTATCCCGAGGACAGCGCGGCCGACACCGACATGAACGTGGTGATGGCCGAGGCGGGCAGCCTGATCGAGGTGCAGGGCACCGCCGAGAAGGGCAGCTTCAGCCGCGCCGAGCTCAACGCCATGCTGGAGCTGGCCGAGAACGCCGGCGCCCAGCTGTTCGAGCACCAGCGCGAGGCGCTGGGCATCCCGCGCTGAGGCGCCTGGCTGCCGCCATCAACGCAGAGTGCCGGCCTCGGGGGCCGGCACTCTGCGTTCCGGCGAGGCAGAACGGCGACGGGGGCAGGGCTCAGAGCGGCAGGTCGTACTCGACGATCAGCGGGGCGTGCTCGGAGAAGGTGGCGTCGTAGTCGATCCAGGCGTCCACCACATGGCGGCGGAAGTTGGGGCCCACCACCTGATAGTCGATGCGCCAGCCCTCCTGGCGGGAGCGCGGCACCTCCTGGTCGAGCTTGGGCCACCAGGTGTACTCGCCGGCGTCGCGGTTGATCTCGCGGAAGCAGTCGATGAAGCCGGTGGGGCCGAACACCTGGTCCATCCAGGCGCGCTCCTCGGGGGTGAAGCCCGGGGTCTCCTGGTTGTCGGCCCAGTTCTCCAGGTCGATGGTCTTGTGGGCGATGTGCCAGGTGCCGCAGATGATGTACTCGCGGCGCTTGCGCGCCATCTTGCTCAGGTACTCCTGGTACTGCGCCATGAAGGCCTGCTTGGCGGCCGGGTCGCTGCCGTCGGGCATCAGGAAGCTGGCGATGCTGAAGCGGTCGTAGTCCGCCTGCAGGAAGCGCGCCTCGTGGTCGCACTGGGGGAAGCCCAGCCCGTACATGATCGCCTTGGGGATCTTGCGGCAGTAGAGGCCGACTCCGGAGAAGCCGTCCTGCTCGGCGTCGAGGAAGTAGCCCTCGTAGCCTTCCGGGTAGAGGACGCTGTCGTCCAGCTCGAAGCTCTTGGCCTTGGTATTCTGGATGCAGACGACATCGGCGTCCTGGTTGGCCAGCCAGTCGAGGAAGCCTCGCCCGACGGCCTCGCGGATGCCGTTGACGTTGATGGTAGCGATTTTCATACGTGGTCCCTTTACCGTCGCGCGTGTATGATACCCGACGTTTCGACGTTTGGGTAAATGGCGAAGGCCAATAAACGTGATAGGAGGCCCCGTGGCGGATCGACGCATGCAGCCCTACCAGCGCGAGTTCATCGAGTTTGCCATCGCGCAGGGGGTGCTGCGTTTCGGCGAGTTCACGCTCAAGTCGGGTCGTGTCAGCCCCTACTTCTTCAACGCCGGGCTGTTCCGCACCGGCGGCGCCCTGGCCCGGCTGGGGCGCTTCTACGCCCGCGCCATCGCCGACCAGGCGCCGGCCTTCGACGTGCTCTTCGGCCCCGCCTACAAGGGTATCCCGCTGGCCGCCACCACCGCCGTGGCGCTGGCCGACCACCACGACCGCGACCTCCCCTACGCCTTCAACCGCAAGGAGGCCAAGGCCCACGGCGAGGGCGGCAATATCGTCGGCGCCGAGCTTTCCGGCCGTATCCTGATCATCGACGACGTCATCACCGCCGGCACCGCCATCGGCGAGGTGATGACGCTGATCGAGGGCGCCGGGGCCCGCGCCGCCGGGGTGGTGATCGCCCTGGATCGCCAGGAGCGCGGCAGCGCCGAGGGTGAGGCGCGCAGCGCCATCCAGGAGGTCGAGGCGCGCTACGCCATGCCGGTGATCAGCATCGTGACGCTGGAGATGGTGCTGGCCTATCTTGAGGAGCAGGGCGGCGAGCGCCTGCGTGGCCATGCCGACGCCATCCGCGCCTATCGGGAGCGCTATGGCGTGACGCCGGAGTGAGCTATGCTATACGGCAAGTGTACAGGATTTTTATTTCGTACAGCCTTCGGCGTCGACAGGAGAGAGGGAGAGACGGGATGCGAGCGATGACGAGAGGCCTCATCGGCCTGGCGCTGCTGGTCGGCGCGAGCGGCGTGCAGGCCAGCGAGCTGGACCTCAACCTGGGCGCCGATGCCGTCCAGTTCGAGGCGGCTGGCGAGCTGGTGGAGGGCATCCGCCTAGGCGGCGGCGTGGTGGACAGCGACTACCGTGAGGACGCCACCGTCTTCCACGCCCAGCTGATGGGCAGCCAGCACACCTCGCGTCGCGAGATCGGCGTGGGCGCCCGCTGGACCCACTACGACACCGACGTCGGCGCGGGCGGCGGCCTGGGGCTGGGCGGCTACGGCTACGTCTACCTGCCCAGCCTTCCCGAGGTCTCGCTTGGCGGCTACGGCTACTACACGCCGGATGCGGTGACCAGCCGCGAGCTGGAGGAGGGCTACGAGGTCGGCCTGCGCGCCCGCTACGCCTTCACCCCCAACGTCGACGGCTACCTGGGCGTGCGCCAGCTCGACGCCGACTTCAAGGATGAGCGGGGCAGCCGTACTCTGGATCGCGGCGCCCAGGTCGGGGTTCGCCTGCGCTTCTGACTCCCTGTCCCCCGACCCCCGGCACCGATGGCGGGCCCCCTGGCGGGGCCCGCCTGCGTTCCACGGGGCCTCACCGGAGCCGCCATGCTCGACGTCGTCCTCTACCAGCCCGAGATTCCCCCCAACACCGGCAACCTGATCCGCCTGTGTGCCAACACCGGCTTTCGCCTGCACCTGATCGAGCCCCTGGGCTTCGTGCTGGATGACAAGCGGCTGCGCCGTGCGGGGCTCGACTACCACGAGTGGGCAGCGGTGCGGGTGCATCCCGGCTGGGAGGCGTACCTGGCGGCGGCGGCCCCGGCGCGCCTGTTCGCCGTTTCGACCCGCGGCCGGACCGGCTATCATGAGCCTCGCTACCGGGCCGGCGACGCCCTGGTGTTCGGCCCCGAGACCCGCGGCCTGCCCCAGGCGCTGCTCGACGCCCTGCCCGAGACACAGCGGCTGCGCATCCCCATGCGCGAGGAGAGCCGCAGCCTCAACCTCTCCAACGCCTGCGCGGTGCTGGTCTTCGAAGCCTGGCGACAGCTGGGCTTCGCCGGTGCCGCCGGAGTCGATACCCGATGAACGCGCCTCCCACGATCCAGCAGCGCCTCGCCGGCCTCAACCCTCGCCAGCGCGAGGCGGTCGCCCATATCGACGGCCCCTGCCTGGTGCTGGCCGGCGCCGGTTCCGGCAAGACCAGCGTGATCACCACCAAGATCGCCTACCTGGTGCAGGTGTGCGGCATGAGCGCCCGGCGTATCGCCGCGGTGACCTTCACCAACAAGGCCGCCCGGGAGATGAAGGAGCGCGTGGGCAGCATGCTCCAGGGCCGGGAGGGGCACGGGCTCACCGTCTCCACCTTCCACACCCTGGGGCTCAACATCATCCGCCGCGAGC
The DNA here is from genome assembly GCF_000475415.1 of Halomonas sp. PBN3. NCBI lineage: Bacteria > Pseudomonadati > Pseudomonadota > Gammaproteobacteria > Oceanospirillales > Halomonadaceae > Halomonas > Halomonas sp. PBN3. The sequence goes on from NZ_AXCA01000161.1 coordinate 18,284, forward strand.
TCAAGGCGTTGGGCTACCGTCCCGGCTTCTCGCTGTTCGACCCCGAGGACGCCAAGGCGCTGCTGCGCGACCTGATGCACAAGGATGCCCAGGTCGACGCCGAGCAGATCAACGCCGTGCAGCACCGTATCTCCGACTGGAAGAACGACCTGGTGCTGCCCGGCCAGGCGCTCTCCCACGCCGCCGACGAGGACGAGCTGTTCGCCGCCCGGGTCTATGAGGCCTACAACCGGCACCTCAAGGCCTACAACGCGGTGGACTTCGACGACCTGATCCTGCTGCCCGTGGTGCTGCTGCGCGACGACCCCGAGGCCCTGGCGCGCTGGCGCAAGCGCATCCACTACATGCTGGTGGACGAGTACCAGGACACCAACGCCAGCCAGTACCAGCTGGTCAAGCTGCTGATGGGGGAGCGCAAGACCTTCACCGTGGTGGGCGACGACGACCAGTCGATCTACGCCTGGCGCGGCGCGCGGCCCGAGAACCTGGTGACCCTGGGCGAGGACTTCCCGCGCCTCAATGTCATCAAGCTGGAGCAGAACTACCGCTCCACCGGCACCATCCTGCGCGCCGCCAACACCCTGATCGGCCATAACCCCCACGTCTACGAGAAGACCCTGTGGTCGGAGATGGGCGAGGGCGCGCCGATCCGCGTGGTGGTCAACCGCCACGAAGAGGCCGAGGCCGAGCGCGTGGCCAGCGAGATCCTCACCCGCCGCATCAAGGAGCGTGCGGAATGGCGCGACTTCGCGGTGCTCTACCGCGGCAACTTCCAGGCCCGGCTGCTGGAGCTCAAGCTGCAGCACTACCAGATCCCCTACAAGCTCTCCGGCGGCACCTCCTTCTTCTCGCGCAACGAGATCAAGGACGCCATGGCCTACCTGCGGCTGTTGATCAACCCGGCCGACGACAACGCCTTCCTGCGCATCGTCAACGTGCCGCGCCGGGAGATCGGCCCCGGTACCCTGGAGAAGCTGGCCAACTACGCCACCGAGCGGGGCATCGCGCTGTTCGCCGCCTGCCACGAGCTGGGTCTGGCCGAGCAGCTGCCGACCCGCGCGGTGGAGCGCCTGGGGCGCTTCACCCATTTCATCGACGGGGTGCGCCGGCGCATGGATGGCGGCGATGCCATCGCCGCCATCCGCGACATGCTGCGCGAGATGGACTACGAGGCGTGGCTCTACCAGAACGCCAGCGCGCCCACCATCGCCGAGCGGCGCATGGCCAACGTCTGGACCCTGATCGACCAGCTCGAACGCTCCATGCAGGCCGATCCCGAGGAGAGTTCGGCGACCGAGGAGACCGAGACCGACGACGTGGAGTCGGCGATCTCGCGGCTGGTGCTGCGCGACATCCTCGAGCAGCAGGCCGAGGAGGACGACTCCGACCGCGTCCAGCTGCTCACCATGCACGCCTCCAAGGGCCTGGAGTTTCCCCACGTCTACCTGATGGGCCTGGAGGAGGAGCTGCTGCCCCACCGCAACGCCATCGAGGCGGGCACCGTAGAGGAGGAGCGGCGCCTGGCCTACGTGGGCATCACCCGGGCGCGGCGCACCCTGACCCTGACCCTGGCCCGCCAGCGCAAGGCCTATGGCGAGCTGATGGACTGCGCGCCGAGCCGCTTCCTCGACGAGCTCCCCGAGGCGGACCTGGAGTGGGAGGGGCGCGCCGACCGCGAGGACCCGGAGAAGAAGCAGGCACGCGGCCAGGACGCCATCGCCGGGCTACGCTCGCTACTCGGCTGAGGGCTCCCTGCTCGATGGAGGGCGCTCTGCTTGGCCGAAGCCGTCATCCCCGAACGCAAGCGGGGCGCCCGAAGGCGCCCCGCGTGTCGTCCTGCCGGCCGGCTTACTGCACCGGCTCGATCAGGTAGTCGGTGGCGGCCTTCACCTCGTCGTCGGAGAGGTTGGGGTTGCCGCCCTTGGCGGGCATGGCGTTGAAGCCGTTGATGGAGTGGTCGTAGAGGGTCTCGACGCCCTGCTCCAGGCGTGCGCTCCACTGCTCGGCGTTGCCTCGCACCGGGGCGCCGGCGGCGCCGGTCTCGTGGCAGGCCATGCAGATCTGGTTGTAGATCGCCGCGCCGTCGATGCCGGCATGGGCGGGTTCCGCTGCCGCCTGGCTTTCATTCGTGCTATCCGCAGCGGTGTCTTCGGCAGCAGAGGCCTGCTCGGAGGCGGCTGTTTCTGTGGACGAGGCCTCCTCGGTCGCGGCCGCATCGCCACCGCCTTGCGCGGGCACCTCCATCACCGGCTCGACCAGGTAGGCGACCGCTGCCTCGACCTCGGCGTCGGAGAGGTTGGGGTTGCCGCCCTTGGCGGGCATGGCGTTGAAGCCGTTGATGGCGTGATCCAGCAGGGTGGCGAAACCTTTTTCGGTGCGTGCGCTCCACTGCTCGTCGTTGCCACGTACCGGGGCACCGGCGGCGCCGGTCTCGTGGCAGGCCATGCAGACGTTGTTGTAGATGCCTTCACCATCGATATCGCCACCGCCTCCGCTGGAGGCGCTGCTGCCACCGCCGCTGGCGGCGGCCATGGTGCCGCAATCCTCGCCCTGGACGCAGAGCTCCCCCACCGGTGCCAGGCGCTCGGCGATCGCCTCGCGCTCGGCATCGTCCTGCGCCATGGCGGTGCCGGCGCCGACGGTCAGGCCCAGGGTGGCCAGACACCCCATGATCAGCTTGCTGGATTTCACTCTCACCACCTCTTCACGGTCCTTAAGGAATTGTTCGCGGCAGCGCCCGGCGGGAACAGCATCGGCGATGCAGCCGAGAGAGATGCCGTTTTGCACTCATGGGGCCACAGTATACCGGCATCCCCGGCGGCTGGAAAATGGCGGGACCCCGCCGATGGTAGGGAGGCACGCTGGACAGCGACCGGCGTGGCGGTTAGGATGTCGACCGCTCGGCGCCACGCCGGGCCGTGCGCCCGTAGCTCAGTTGGATAGAGTGTTGGCCTCCGAAGCCAAAGGTCGCAGGTTCGAATCCTGCCGGGCGCGCCACGATTTCAAGGACTTACGGTTATACCGTAGGTCCTTTTTTGTGGCCGTGCCCAAATCGTGCCCATCTCGTGTCCACCATTAGAAAGCAACGGCTCATATTCACTTTTGGTGATTGACCCCTGGCGCCTGCAGGGCACTGGGTTGGGCACAGATCACGACCGCCTTCTTCTATGGTGATCCTGCGCCGATAGAAAGACCAGCGTCAGCGCCGTCAGAGGCAGGGCGAAAAGGCTTGGCGTCCTTATCCGGCAGTCATCTGGAAAACAATACTTTAATCCCTGCGGGAGTAATCTATATAATTGAATTTAATGGACAGTTGATTCATATTATGGAATTCACCGTAATGTCATCAGGAGTGCCAATTGTCCCTACTCAACACCTATATGGAAAAAGAGCAGCAGCTGAAGCAGCTTCAGGAAGAGCTGGATAAGCTGAAAAACGACGAACGGCTCAAGACTGAGCTAGACTTCAAGAACCATCTTGAAGCATTGATGCGCGAGTTCAACAAGTCAGCTTCAGACGTCATCCATCTTCTCGATCCCAAGCTCACCGCTAACAAAACCTCAAGCAGTACCAAGAACACAGGTCGAGCCAAGCGAAAGCTCAAGATCTACAAGAACCCGAACACGGGTGAGGTTGTCGAGACTCGTGGCGGAAACCAGAAGACGCTGAAGGCTTGGAAAGAAGAGTACGGTGCCGATACCGTAGAGAGCTGGCTGGTAAGAACCGAAGATTAAAGAGCTTCTGCCTTGCCCACAGAGAAGTGTGGGCAAGGTAAACTTCGGAAAGAATTGGGCATCTAACCTTGTAAGCTCTTCGTCAAAATCCTTGGTTTTTCTGAAAGGAAGATACTTGCCAGTGGTCGTCAGACTTCCGCCCACATCCTTATGAGATTGGTTAAGCTCTTCGACAGCATGTCAAAGGTACGGGTCTTACCGTTGGATTCGAATTCCTGTCGCCGGGTGGTATCCAGATCGAAGAGGATTTCACGCTGTTGCGGGTCACGGACCTGGCTTTGGGCCCACCCCACCACGGCTAGGCGTTCGCCCCGAGTGACCGGCTCGACCCGATGCAGCGTCGACGAGGGATACAGGATCAGTGCACCTGCCGGCAGCTTGTAGGTCTGCTCACCAGCGGTCGAGTCGACGAGCAACTCGCCGCCTTCGTAGCTGTCTGGGTCGTTGATGAAGAGGGTGAACGACAGGTCGGTGCGCATGGCGCCCTGGGGGGTAGCCATGATCGCATCGTCGACATGGTTGCCGTAGGTCATGCCCTCCTGGTAGCGGCTGAACATCAAGGGTTTCATGCGCCGTGGGCGAGCCGCCATCTGGAAGAGAGGGTTGGCCTGGAGTGCCTTGGCGACTTCCTGGCGGAGTTCGGCGATCTCGGGCCGTCGCCCATCGGCCTGTTCGTTCTGCTTCACCGTGCGAGCATGCCAGCCTGCCGTCTCCCGACCGTCGCGGAAGTCGGTTTCCGCGAGGGTAGCCTTGACGCGGGAAAGCAGCTCGGGGGAGATGGCCTGATCGATGCAGAGGATCACGTGTGAGCTCCAGTCGTTAGTGTTTCGCATCGATTATAAACAAGTGTGAATCATTTGCATTACTCTTTCTCACTTGGCACCCTACTTTCGTAATGGCCATGGCCTGTATGGCCGTATTCCCCGACGATCGCAATCAACAAGGAAAGCCAAATGTCCAACAACATCCGTACCAAGCTGTGGGTCGGCGTCGGCACCAGCGTCATGCTGGGCACCAGCGCGGTCAGCTGGGCTGAGGTCGATGCCTCCGCCGAGTTCACCCAAGGCCCCGACAACTTGCTGTTGGCTCACGCCGATCAAGGCGGTGAAGGCGGCGAAGGCGGCGAAGGTGGTGAAGGCGGCGAAGGCAACGCCGCGGTCGACCCCTATGCGGTTTTCGCCTATCTAAACGCTTCCGCTGGCGGTGAAGGCGGTGAAGGCGGTGAAGGCGGTGAAGGTGGCGAAGGTGGCCACGCCATCGACGCTAGCAACCCCGGTGTCTACTACACCAACCTGGCCATGATGAAGGGTCACCTGGCCGTCGCGCGTGAGCTCTACCAGACCGGTGAGCAGACTGCCGCTCAGCCGCATTTCGGTCACCCCCTCCACGAGCATTACGAGCCTTTGGAGCCTGCCTTCGAAAACCGCGGCGTCGAGAGTTTCGAGGGGACGCTGGAGGCCCTGGTCGAACAGGTTCGTGAAGGCGGCGAGTGGGGTGGTCATGCCGACGCCTATTCGGCGGCCATCAACGCCATCGACGCCGCCATGCAGGACGTCGACGGTGAGCTACGGAAGGATGTGGCTTTCCAGAGCCGTGTCCAGCTGGCCCTGCTTCGCCAGGCCCAGCACGAATACGAGGAAGCCGTGGATGATGGCCAGTTCGTCAATGTGCTCGAGTACCAGGACAGCCGCGGTTTCGTGCTGACCGCCAAGGCGCTGCTCGAAATGCAGTCTGACCTGTATGAGGACGAGCGTTACAGCGAGCTGCTGGCGGCCTACGAAGACGCGTTGAAGGCCTGGCCATCCGCCGTGGCTCCCGAGGAGCCCGTAATGACACTGGGTGAGCTCTCGGCCGCGATGTTCAAGCTTGAAGCGGAGCTCGGCCAGTACTGATCCGATGCCAATCGAAGTAAGGGCCGACGCCCCGGAGGGAGGCGCGCCCCGACACTGTCGGGGCGTGCCTTTGTGCGCCAGGCATGGCGCGTAGCACCGACTGGTACTGTTCCTGAGGGTGGTGCCTCAGGATGACTTGGGGGTGAAAGTCCCCTACGGACCCTGGTAGCGGGAACCGTTAGCCGAACAGCAAGGGTGTCTGCCGTGAGGCGGAATCTGAAGGAAGCTGAAGGCAAACTCCCGGCCCGACGAACAGGAATCGCATATGAGGCAGCCACATCTGGGCGAGAGGGCAAGGACACTCGAAGCCCCATAGCTATCCGGAAGATGTGGAGGTAAATGCGGCGGGTAGATGGGAGGAAGGTCGCGCGTCTTACCCTGGGAGGTCTGGTGGTCTGCCACGGTGCTACCGGCGTCGAGAGGCGACGGGATGGACCGCCAGACGTCAGCAGAGGCCATAGTAAGTGCCGGTTCACCGCGGCACCAAGGGCCGAACATGAAGAACCGCGAGTAGGCGATGACGTCTCGAGGATCGATCATGAAGACAGAAAGTGGCGCTGATACCGCCACCCACCCAGAGGGGCAGGGGCGGCACCCCGAGTCCCAGCCGTTGGGCGTCGAGACGGTTCCGGCGTCGTCATCGTGGACGAAAGCGGAGCCCACTCCGCTCATGGAGGTCGTGGTAGAGAAGGCCAACATGGAGCGGGCTTACCGAAGGGTGGTCGCCAACAAGGGGGCGCCGGGTGCCGACGGCATGACGGTCCACCAGCTGGCCGACCATCTGAGGGGATGCTGGCCAACGCTGCGCGAACGGCTGCTGGCCGGTGAGTACCACCCCAGCCCGATCCGAGCCGTCGAGATTCCCAAGCCCAAGGGCGGGACGCGACAGCTCGGCATCCCCACGGTTACCGACCGGCTGATCCAGCAGGCGCTGCTTCAGGTGCTGACGCCGATCTTCGATCCGGGGTTCTCCGCATCGAGTTACGGCTATCGGCCAGGGCGCAGTGCCCAACAGGCCGTCTCGGCGATGAAGGCTCATGTCACCGCCGGCCACCGCTGGGTGGTCGACCTCGACCTGAAAGCCTTCTTCGACCGAGTGAATCACGACCTGCTGATGGCCCGGGTCGCTCGCCGCATCCACGACAAGCGTGTGCTGCGTCTGATCCGCCGCTATCTGGAAGCCGGGATGTTCCAGGACGGCCTGGTCGCGCCACGCCGGCAGGGCACGCCTCAGGGCGGGCCGCTCAGCCCGCTGCTGGCCAACATCCAGCTGGATGACGTGGACAAGGAACTGGAACGCCGCGGCCACCGCTTCTGCCGCTACGCCGATGACATGCAGGTGTATGTCAGGAGTCGGCGAGCGGGCGAGCGCGTCATGGTCAGTCTGAGTGATTTTCTCGAGAGCTCGCTCCGGCTGACGGTCAATCGCGACAAGAGTGCGGTGGACCGGCCGTGGAACCGGGGGTATCTGGGCTACACGCTGACCCGGCACAAGCGGCCGAAGCTGACGCTGGCCAAGGCCAGCCTGCAGCACCTGATGCAGCGTGTCCGCGATGTCCTCACGCGTGGCAGGGGGCGCAACATACGGCGCGTTATCGAAGAGTTGACCCCGGTCCTGAGGGGCTGGGCCAACTACTTCAGTCTCGTCGACGTAGAGCGCCCGCTGGAAGCGCTGGATGGTTGGATACGTCGCCGACTGCGATGCGTGCTCTGGCGGCAATGGAAACGCCCGAGGACCCGACATCGCAAGCTACTGGCATTGGGCCTGGGCGACCAGCGTGCCTGGAAGTCAGCGGGAAATGGGCGAGGCCCTTGGTGGAATGCCGGCGCCTCGCACATGAATCAGGCCCTGCCGCGGAAGTGGTTCGAGCGGCTGGGCCTGATCTCGGTACTCGATACGGTCAAGAGGGCTTAGTCGTTCTTCATGAACCGCCGTATACGGAACCGTACGTACGGTGGTGTGGGAGGGCGCCGGGGGTGACCCCGGCCCCTACCCGATTATGTACTCACGGCAGTCCTCGACCTAGCAGCCTGTCGGACTTT